>JBPOFV010000001.1:0-32397 GCA_051252335.1 Marinicella sp.
GACATCAGCAATGTTAACTGGAGAAGGGTACACATCAGCAGCTATTAATCCTGCCACATGAGCCATATCAACCATAAAGTAAGCACCAATTTCATCTGCGATGTCTCTAAATTGTTGCCAATCAATGCGTTTTGAATAGGCTGAAAATCCGCCAATGATCATTTTTGGTTGGTGTTCATGAGCCAACCTTCTGACTTCATCAAAATCAATTTGACCGGTCTCATCATCGATGCCATATTGGATGGCGTTAAATAATTTACCAGAAACATTGACTTTTGCACCATGGGTCAAATGGCCACCATGCGCCAATGACATACCTAAAATGGTGTCACCTGGCTGTAATAAAGCCAAAAATACTGCTTGGTTGGCTTGAGAGCCAGAATGTGGTTGTACATTGGCATAATCTGCTTGAAACAGTTGTTTCACTCTTTTTATCGCTAACTCTTCGGCCACATCCACATATTCACAGCCGCCATAATACCGCTTACCTGGGTAACCTTCGGCATATTTATTGGTCAATTGTGACCCTTGAGCTTCCATCACAGCTGGCGAGGTGTAGTTTTCTGAAGCAATCAATTCTATGTGATCTTCCTGGCGTTGGTTTTCTGCTTCAATGGCAGCAAATAACTCAGGATCAGTTTGCGCAATGTTTTTAGATTTATCAAACATAATGTTGTATGAAAAAGGCGAAAAGGCGGTATTTTACCTCGTATTTAAGCCGGCAGTAAAATATATTCCATACCTTATGGTTATTATGTTTCAAGACTGTTAACTTGTGAGATGAACGGCGGGTTCAGTTAGGCATGATAAATAAGTGTTTAAAACGGTTTGGCAAGCACCAGATAAATAACAACAAACAAAATAATTGCAGGTACTTCATTGAACACACGGAACCAAACATGACTCCTTTGTTCCCTGCCATTTTTGAAATTGTGATGAATTTTTATACACCAATAGTGGTAAACAACCAGTAAAATTACCAAAGTAATTTTTGCGACCAACCAGCCTTGTTTAAGATAATCTGCCCAATGACTTTGGGCAATTGAATAAATCAAAAGAGCGGCAGAAATCAAAGTGCCCCACAAGGTAAATCGCATCATTTTAATCAGTCGTTGTTCCATGCCTTCAAGCATGGCCAATTCATTGGTTTCTTTAACTTGCGCGTGATTGACAAATAATCTGGGTAAATAAAACAAGCAAGCAAACCAACTGACCACAAAAAATACATGAAATGTCTTAAACCAAAGCATGAATCAAACCTCTTGATGTTAACTGAAATGTACTAAGCCAGTGGTATAATGCCGTTTTTTTATTAAAACAACAAGTGGCGTGGATATCAAAACCCCTAAATATGTAGTCAGTCAAGCCAATGAAAAACCATCGTTTATCAGACAACATTGGGTTATTTTCTCACTGTTAATGCTGGCAGCGATTACTTTCATTGTTGGTCGCTACAGTAACATTGATGTGCTCAATGCTTTTAAAGGACAGAAAAAAACGTGGTCTGAAATTAATCAGCAATTGAGCGAAGAAAATGTGGCCAATCAAAAAACCATCAGTTTGTTACAAACTGAAGCCAAGATTAAGCAACAAGCCATCATTGAGCTGCAGCAAAACATCAGTAGTTTATCGGCCACTAATGCAGCACTGAAAGCCGACTTGGTGTTTTATGAAAATTTGTTAAGTCACAAAGATGGTATTAAAAAGCTCAGGGTGTTCGAAGTTTCAGCCACCGAACAAAATGAATTGATTTTATTGAAAGTGGTGTTGGCACAAAAACTTGAGAAAGCTCGAATTGTAGAAGGCAGCATGCACTTGAAATTAAATGGCATTACTGCTGATAAGGGTGATTTTATTGATTTAGATGAGCAATTTAATTTAGACAATACATTTCAGTTCAAATATTTTCAAATTAAAAAGTTTACAATCAGTTTGCCCAAAGGTTTTAATCCAACTTCACTTTTAGTAGAATTACAAAGCAAAAACAAAAAGCAGGAAGTGGTTTCAGAATTGTTTCAATGGTCTGAGATTGTTGATAAATCATCACCTGATTTGACAGCTGAGCTTTCAGTCAGCACCCAAGAATAGACATTGATCTAGAAAACAGTGGAATAATCATGTTCGGTTCAAAAAACAACACAGACAAAGAAAAAATTATGGCTAATAACAATCAATCACAAAACTTAGACACCTTAATTGGACAAAATACCAACATCAAAGGTGATATCTCATTCACCGGTTTAATGCATTTAGATGGCAGTGTAGAAGGTTCAATCAGCGCAACCACAGAAAATGACACCGTCATTATCAGTGAAACAGGTCGCATCAGTGGAACAGTTAAATCTGGAAACTTAATTATCAATGGACTGGTTGAAGGTGATATCACGGCTTCTGGCAAAATTGAAGTGGCGTCAAAAGCCCGAGTCAATGGCAATATTTATTATGTAAATATTGAAATGGAAGCCGGATCTCAAGTCAATGGTAAACTTATCTACCAAGGTGGAGAAGTGACACCAATGATCAGTAAAAAGTCAGAAAAAGATGGCCAATAGCCCCATTCAGCTCTCATCATCAGCTGCCAATAAAATCACTCAACTGGTCTTGGAAGAGATGAATCCTGATTTAAAATTCAGGGTTTATATCATCGGTGGCGGTTGTTCTGGGTTTCAATATGGCTTTGCCTTTGAAGAAGAACAAGTCGATGGCGATATGGTGATGGAAGCACATGGTGTCTCAATGATGGTGGATCCAATGAGTTTTCCTTACTTAATGGGATCTACTGTTGATTACTTAGAAGATTTACAGGGTTCCAGATTTGTCGTCAGTAACCCCAATGCCAAGTCCACCTGTGGCTGTGGCAGTTCGTTTTCAATATGAGCCCTGATCAGATTTATTTCATCCGCACAGAGTTAGATCGTTGTGCGAACATGCGTGAGCAAAAACAACGCATCAAACAGCTGAGAAAATTTAAAACTTGCCACTACGTACCTGTCTATCGTGGTAACCACATTTACCCAGATTCAGATGATGAATTTTATGTTTCTCAGACGCCGCTGGGCAAAGATAAAATGCAGAGTTTTCTGGGAATTTTGAACGATGAATTGTGGTTTGGCTGTGGCTTGAGTGAAACCGAAGCCAAAGCGCTTGAAACACAACTTGATTGTCAATTTGAATCCATTCGTCAGTATGCCATGGCTTTGGCAGATGATCTGGCGCACATCGCCTTATACTCCAGGGGTTTGGATCTGTGGCAAAGAAAGAAGAAATACTGTTCTATTTGTGGAACTCATAATCACTTGGAAAGTTCAGGCCATAAAATGGTTTGTGAAAACGGTCATGAACAATTTCCTCACATTGAACCTGCAGTCATCGTGCTGGTTTCAAAGGGCGACCAATGCCTGTTAGGACGCAAGCATTCATGGCCACCCAATGTATATTCGACATTGGCTGGTTTTGTCGAAGCGGGTGAATCCATTGAAGATGCAGTCCATAGAGAAATTTATGAAGAGTCAAATGTAAGAATTAAAAACGTCAGTTATTTTGGTTCGCAACCTTGGCCGTTCCCATCTTCACTTATGTTGGCATTCAATGCGGAAGCCATTTCAGATGACATCAGACTGGATGATGAAATGGAAGATGTGCGTTGGTTTAATAAGAAAGACTTGCTCGAATGGGCCAAAGATGGTTCCATAATATTATCTCCACGTTTTACTGTTGCTAATAATTTAATCAGTAATTTCTTAGGCAAACGCATCTAAGCAATGTTCATGCTATTGCTTCAATCTGAGATAATAGGAATGAAACCGCTTGCCTGAATTGCCAGAGGTTGAGACCACCCTTCGAGGTATTGAGCCCTGGGTCAATCAGCAAGAAATTGCTGTGGTTAATGTTTTCAATGCCGCCTTACGATGGCCAATACCAACTGAAGTCCATGAATTGGCCGGTCAGAAAATCATTCATGTTTATCGCAGAGCCAAATACCTACTTCTGCAACTTTCAAATGAACAGCACCTCATCCTTCATTTAGGCATGTCAGGTGTGATTCGGGTAGTTGCCAGTGATGCAGTATTGATGAAACATGATCATTTTGAGTTGGTGTTAACCAACGGCAGGGCTTTGCGTTTAAATGATCCTCGTCGTTTTGGCTGTGTGCTGTTGACGGATACAAATCCAAATCAGCACAAATTACTGAAAAATCTTGGGCCAGAACCTTTGGCAGAAACGTTTAACGGTCAATGGTTAAAGACCCATGCCAAGAATAGACAGATGGCCGTAAAAAACTTCATCATGAATAATCAAGTAGTGGTTGGGGTTGGGAACATATATGCTGCTGAGTCCTTGTTTTTGGCTGGTATTCATCCCAACCGCCCTGCCAAAAACATTGCATTAAAACGTTATGTTGAATTGGCATCAATCATAAAACAAGTTTTGGCAAAGGCAATAATGGCTGGTGGTACTACCCTCAACGATTTTAAGCATACAGACGGAAAACCTGGTTATTTTAAACAACAGTTATTGGTTTATGGTCGAGCTGGTGAGCCCTGTACGGTTTGTGGGACCCAAATTAAAAATATGGTCATAGGTCAACGAGCCAGTTGCTATTGTCCTCAATGTCAAAACTAATCTGATTGCTGGATATTTGGGCATAAATTGTTAGTTTTACTGCTTAATCAGTCCATTACTGGGAATTCTATTAAAACAAATGCTGATTGCTATGCTTCATTGGGTGGCAGCTTGTACTGTGTCTGTTAATTAGTTATTATCAATAAAATGTACGGGTGTGAATATTGGAGTAATGAGTGAAACTCTTTGCTAAGTGGGCATTGATCAATGTAATTGTGGCGGTGCTCTTTGCGGCTTGTTGTTTTGCTGCACATAAGTACATGGTAAGGCCTACTTTGTCAGTTGCTATATGGCCAGCCACTGGTCTGGGGATTGGACTGATCATTGTGTGGGGAAAACGCATCATCCCGGCAATTGCCTTGGCGGAACTAATCAACAGCATTGTTTTGTATCAAGTGCACGAAGACCTTGGTTGGAATAAAACCACTTTATATGACTTCCTCTTGTGGATGAACAACATTTTCAGGCCAATATTTGCGGGATTTTTAGCTCGCTATATGGTGGGCACTCAGCCACAATTAATCCAGCTCAAACCGATTGCGAAATTCTTTTTATATGCTTGTGCTATTCCTTGTTTGATCAGTACTATTTTTTTCGTCATGTTGTTGGCTGGTGCTGGACACTATACGACGGGTGATTATTTCATCAAAGGATTCTTATGGTATTTAGGTGACTGGATGAGTGTAATGATATTCACGCCAGTTTTTATGGCATTCTTTGCGAATCCTCGAACCGTCTGGAGGCCTAGGGTTCTGAATGTTGCCATACCAATCATGACTGGTTTTTTAATGGTGTTTTTATTGTTTAATTCTTTCAAAAGTTATGAAGAAGGAAGAATCAATGAAATTATTCAAACACACATCAAGTACATGGCTAAGAATGCCGCTACACAAAATCAAGACTTTTCAGAATTAATCCTTGCCATTGAACAAAGCAGTGATGATTTGGAGTTGAGTCGATATAAAATAGAAGTGGATGAAATCATCAATGAACAGTACTTCAATCGCTATAGCAGTAATGAATTATTGACCACTCGTTATGAAAATCATGTCAACAGAGAAACTATTCAATTACAAGGAGCCCCTTATCGAATAACCATTACACCCACAAATACATATTTTTCAGAAGAATCATCATGGAGTTTGTGGCTGGCGATTATGATCGCTTTGTCCTTTACTGGTTTTTTAAGTGTTGGTTTGTTAACTATTTCTGGCAGACAAACACTCACCGCCAAAGAAGTGAAAAGGCGGACTAAACAGCTGCACATAATAAACCGTGAGTTACAAGAAAGGAATCATGATTACAAACGGATCATTGAGAACCAACCGGTTATCTTTTGGAAAGTTAACTTAAAAGCAGATCAAATTATTTTTGTCAGTCAAGAAGCAGAGGCCATTCTCGGTTATGCCGTCCAACAATGGCTGACAGAACCAGACTTTTTTATCAACAGAGTACATCCTGATGAATTACAAATGGTCACTGAAACCATGTTGCAAAACCACACCCATGAACAGCACATTGAAATAGAATACAGAATTAAACATGCCAATGGTGAATACCGCTGGTTCAGAGATGTACTCTACATTCCTGATGACTTTAATGAAACCAATGAAGTGATGGGTATGTTGATAGATATCACTGATAAAAAAAATGACACAGAGAAAATTCATCACCTGGCATTTCATGACTATTTAACTCAATTGCCTAATCGGCAAAAATTTCAACTTGAACTGAATAAATTGGTTGAATATGGCTTAAATAATAATAAATTTGGTGCTGTCGTGTTTTTAGACATGGATCGATTTAAGGTTTTAAATGATGCTTTGGGTCATCATTTTGGTGATCAGTTATTATTGAAAATTGCAGGCCGACTCAATCAATATGACTCAGAATTTAACATCATGGCGCGCTTTGGTGGTGATGAGTTCGTTTTGGCCTCTGAATGTGAATACAACAATGCCAATGATGCAGCTGTACAAATCATTATGTTGGCGGAAAAGATCATTCAAAGTTTAGCTGAACCCTACACCATCAATAACAATCAGCACATTTGTACTGTCAGTATGGGCGTCACTATTTACCCCAATGAACACACCACTGTTAATGACATCATCAGACAAGCGGACGTAGCCATGTATCGATCTAAAGACCAAGGTCGTAATCAAGTGACCATGTATCACCCGAGCATGAAAAAAGAAAATGATAAAATCTTATATATTGAGCAAGTGTTACGCAATGCAGTTAGTAATGACAGTTTTATCTTGAAATATCAACCCATAGTTGATCGCAACCAAGAAGTGGTTTGTTTTGAGTCACTGATCAGAATCTATGCTGATAACCAAACCATCTATCCAGATGAATTCATTCCAGTGGCTGAAGACACTGATTTGATCCAACCCGTAGGTAGATGGGTTATTTCACACGCGTGCTTAAAAATCATGGATTGCCAACACAATATTTCGGTCAATGTCAGCTCAAAGCAATTTCATCAACAAGGTTTTATCATGTACATTGATCAGTTGATGAAACGCTTTAATGTGGGCACCGGTCGTTTAGCGATTGAATTAACTGAAGGTGTGGTGGTTGGTAACTTGAATGAAATTCAGTATAAATTCCAGCGATTAAAAGACATGGGTGTGTTGATAGCTATTGATGATTTTGGTACGGGTTATTCATCTTTAGAATACTTGCGTCAATTACCCATTGATTACCTCAAAATCGATAAAAGCTTTGTCTTGGATCTGGATAAAGACAAGAGCTCACAAGTGATCATTGAAACCATCATTTCCATGGCCCAACATTTAAACCTTCAAACAGTTGCTGAAGGTGTAGAGACTGAAAAACAATTTGAAATGCTTAAAGCCATGGGTTGTGACTTTTACCAAGGGTTTTTATTTGGCAAACCTGGTGATTTAATGACCATTCAATAAATAATCTGCAAATGCTTGGCATTTGATCATCCCAATTAACAATTGTGCCTTGAATTATGGGCCATAACTTGATTATGATGAGCCCCCTTGAATCACTTATATCTTCTTTTGCTCAATCAACCGCAACAACAAGCCGTAGAATTAACTGATAAACCGTTGCTGGTATTGGCAGGTGCAGGCTGTGGTAAAACGCGCGTGATCACCGAAAAAATGGCATATTTAATCAATCATAATTATTGCCAACCTGCAGAACTATTCGCCATCACTTTCACCAACAAAGCTGCCAAAGAAATGAAAAGCCGTGCCACCAAAATGGTGCATGGTGGCGAAGCACTTAACATTTCAACTTTTCACGCATTGGGCTTACGCCTGTTACAAAAAGAGATAACACACACACCCTTTCAACGAGGCTTCAGTATTCTGGATACTTCAGAATGCCAAAAAGTGATTCAAGGGTTGATGCCCAAAGGCATTAAAAGAGATGTCAGCAATCAACTTCAGTGGCAAATTTCCGGTTGGAAAAATGCCGCTTTAAGACCTGAAGAAGTTGAATCTACTGTTCCCATGGCGGTGGATATTTATGCTCAGTATATAAGCTATATGTGCAGCATTAATGCCATGGATTTTGATGATTTAATTTTACAACCACTGTGGTTGTTGATGCAGGAACAATCAGTCTTACAACGCTGGCAACAAATGATTCAGTACATGATGGTTGATGAATACCAAGACACCAATGCCAGCCAATATCAATTGTTGAAATTGTTGATGGGTCAAGGTTCACATTTAACTTGTGTGGGGGATGATGATCAGTCGATTTATGGGTGGCGAGGTGCGCAAGCAGAAAATTTACAATTATTGCAACAAGATTTTCCAAGCTTAAGGGTCATTAAACTAGAACAGAATTACCGTTCCAGTAGCACCATATTAAATGCAGCCAATGCCGTTATACAGCATAATCCGCACCCGTTTGAAAAAAATATTTGGAGTGATTTAGGGGTGGGAGAGCCGATCCAAATATTACCTTACCCAAATGCCGAAACTGAAGCCCAACAAGTGGTGGCTGACATCAGTTTTAATCAACAGGTGAATAAAAAGAACTTCAGTGATTTTGCTATTTTATACCGATCTAATCATCAAGCTAAGTTATTGGAGCAAGCGCTGCGGATCAGTAATTTACCCTATCAAATGTCAGGTGGCAGGTCCTTTTTTGATTACAGTGAAATCAAAGACCTCATGGCTTATATCAGGATGTTGGTAAACCCAAAAGATAACGCCGCTTTTCTGCGTGTGATCAATACCCCTAAGCGCGGCATTGGCATGCAGACCATTCAATATATTTCTGCTACCGCCAAAAGCAGTGGCCAAAGTTTTTACTTAACGTGTTGTCAGACCAATTCACTTTCAGGTTTGGCTGAGGCAGCACAGCAGAGGATTAAGTCATTTGTAACCATCATCCAACAACACCAGAATATGAAGGCATCTGCTGAACAAGTAGTGGCTTCATTGGTAAAACAAATTGACTACCTTAATTATGTTAATTTAGGCGCCAATAATAAATTGGCCAAAATCAACAAAGGCAAGTTGGTGCAAGATTTTCTGAAATGGATTAACGCACTGGGTAAAGCACAAGATTTATCCTTGGATGAATTGCTGAATTATTTGTCACTACAAACCAGCCAAGAAGATGACAACAGTGAAGATGCCATTCGTATGATGACTTTACACGCAGCCAAAGGACTTGAGTTTGAACATGTTTATTTAGTGGGTGTGGAAGAAGGCATACTTCCGCATGCCAATTCTATTGCCGATGCTGAAGTAGAAGACAGTGCCGTAGAAGAAGAACGGCGATTGATGTATGTCGGTATGACTCGAGCCATGCAGCTGTTAAAGATATCTTATGTTAAAAAAAGGAAAAAACGATTTCCAGAGGAAGCTGGGACCTCAACATTTGGCCCCAGTCGATTCTTGGATGAAATTCCTCATGAGTTGACCAGTGGTCATCCTGGTAAACAACGTTCAGAAGCAGAGCAGAAAGACAGCAATAAGAAAAATTTTGCCGCCCTTAAAGCATTGCTGGGTGATTAACTTTTTGGGTTTATGGTGGTCAACATTTGCTGCCACTGTTGAGATAGAAAATTGGGTTTGCTGATGAGGTTTATTTTCAAAGTACCTTTGCGGCTGGCTAAACATTGATTGCCAGCTTCACCGCCTATATTTTCTGCAGTGAGGTTGATGCAGGGATCATTGTTGGCCATTTGCAATAAAATTTCAGTCAATTCGGTGGGGGCAATGATGCCCAATAACTGCGTGCGCAAGGTATTGGCACATCCAGTCGTTTGAGTTTCACAAGCATTGAAATCAATTTTACTGGGTGCAACCAACAGACTTTCCCTTTGTAATAAGCGCACTTGCTGGGCAGTTTCTTGACGATAGATGGGATGTGCATAAGCCCACAGCAACAGTTGTTTAAGAATGGTTTGTTGTGCATGGTTGTAGTGGTGGTAGTTCATGATGAGCTTTTGGCTGTGGCTGATCAGTTTATATGGTTCGTCGCTGATGGCCAATAGGTATAAATTGATGATGTTGTGGGTTCTGGTGTTCAGCTTCAACTGGTTCTTTTCAGTCATGATACTATTTCGGTTTTTAGCAATTAGCGCCGAAATTAAAGATTGGTGTATTTGGGTGGTCGGCTTGGTAGGTTGACTACCGCAGGCTGAAAGCAGGAGGCTGGTTAAACAGAAAAAGGCTAATTTATACATGTAAATTCACTATAATGTAGTACGCAATGAAAGCAAAGGACACAGCATAATCGAAATTGTTATGTATTTTTTTTGAATTTTGTAACAAAATTGAAATTAATTCGTCTTAAAGGCTGAAATGTAAACATTTAAATGGCATGAATATTTGGTATCGACTACAAGTAAGTAAGAACCAGCATGGTTTATATGCGTTGGCGTACCAAATGTTGGGCAACCAATTGGAAGCGGAAGATGTGGTGCAAGATACCTTCATCAAGTTGTGGCAACGCAAAGAAGATGGAGGCGAGTTTGAAAAAGCTTGGTTGTACAAAGTCACCAGGAACCATTGTTTAGATATTCTGCGCAGACGAAAACATGCCTATGAATATCAGATTGCTCAAGTTGTGGGCAGTGATGTGTCACCGTCGGCCAGTGATGCCGTTTTAAATGATGAACTATCTGGTGAAATTGGTAAAGCTATTAACCAGTTAGAAGAACCTTATCAATCACTGTTGGTGATGCGAGAGGTCAATGGCTTGAGCTATCAAGTGTTAGCAGATTCACTGGATTTAAGTTTGTCTCAAACTAAAGTGTATTTACATCGAGCCAGAAAACAATTGAAAGAAAGTTTGGAAAAAACATATGCGTAAGCAAAGAATAGAACAACAAGTAGCAGAGGAGCTGACCAGTTATTTTGAACAGGCTCGGATGGCCAAGTGTCCACCAAGCATGAAACAAAATCTGTATGAGCAAATTGGCATAAACTCAAGTCGAAATTGGTTTAAGCCTGCCATGGCTTTTTCAATGGCTGCTGTATTAACCTTGGGCTTGGTGTGGCAAAACCACAACCAAAACCAATTAGAATTATTGGCCGCAGCTGAAAGAGACATGCAAATTGCCATGCACTACATGCAAAAAGTCAGTGAAAAAACGTTAGAAGATGCCAATACACATGGCATTAAGCCTGCAATTATCGTACCCGTTTCTAAATCCATGGCACAGATTTAGTGGAGTAAAAAATGAAAAAAACTATACTATTATTAAGTTTCATCTTGTTCTCGTCACAACTGTTGGCGCAAGATGTGATGCAAAAATTACAATCTATGATAGGCGTAGAACCCTCGGTTGAAATTAATTTAGGCGCAGCGATGCTGGGCTTACTCAGTGGCATGACCAGTGAAGAGAAACAGGTTTCAGAAATCATGAAAAACCTCACTGAAATATCTGTACGTGTTTACAATTTAGATGATGGTGACTTCAAGGGCGATTTAAGTCAAATTAAAACATTCATCAACGCCACTGCCGGTGAAATGAAAGCGTTAGGCATGGAACAGTTAGCGGCCATCCGAGAAGATGATTCAACGGTGTATATCATGGCGGAAATGGGTTCAGGTAATATGCAAGGACTTTCTGTGATGGCATTGGACGATGATTCAGAGCTGGTGGTGATTAAAATTGGTGGTCAAATTATGCTTAAGGATCTGGCTGGCTTGATGAGTCGCTTTGATGTAGACCTGGATGATATGGATATTGAGTTATAAAACCTGAAAAAAACTTAAAAGCGGCCTTTACATTCAATGAACTTGACTTTAAAATACGCCGTCTTGTTTGATACAGAACATTGGAAACAGTTATGAGAAAAGATATTCATCCAGAATACAGAGAAGTGGTATTTCAAGACGCAGGTGCAGATTTTGCATTTTTAACGCGTTCTTGCATTCATTCTAAAGAAACCATTAAATGGGAAGATGGTAATGAGTATCCGTTAGTTAAAATCGAGATTTCATCAAAATCACACCCATACTATACTGGCCAACAAAAAGTGGCTGATACAGGTGGACGTGTTGATCGATTTAAACGCAGATACCAAAGAAAATAAACTTTTCGTAGAAACATTAAAAAAACCCGACTTGTTCGGGTTTTTTTGTGCCTGGAGCTGTAGATCAAGGTCACAACATTAGACTTATGTATGGTCTAAACTGCTTTTATTCATAACAGCTAAGGTGTTAAAATGAACGATTGTTTGAATACATGATACGCACAGGCTCTTTTGAGCAGTGACTAAGAACAATAAAATACCCTAGATTGGAGAGTTGTAAATGAGTGAAGATGTCGTAAAAGTCATTACCCCAGAAGGACAAACTGCAGAATTACCAGTAATTCGTGCAGAAATGGGCCCACCTACTTTTGATATAAAAACCTTGCATAAGCAAACAGGCTATTTTACTTATGATTCTGGCTTTGCTGCCACGGGTGCTTGCAAAAGTGACATCACATTTATCGATGGTGGGAAAGGGATATTATTGTATCGTGGTTATCCAATTGAACAGTTGGCACAAAGCAGTAATTTCATGGAAGTGACTTACCTGTTAATGAATGGCGAATTACCCAATTCAGAACAATATGAAGAGTTCAACCAACTGATTACTCGTCATACCATGGTCCATGAGAAAATCAGATCTTTTATGAAGGGCTTTCAATATGATGCCCATCCTATGGCTATGATGATGAGTGTCATTGGTTCATTTTCTGCTTTTTATCACGACGGCATGAATGTCAATAATGCAGAAGATCGCAGAATGGCTGCCATCAGATTGATTGCTAAAATGCCAACAGTTGCAGCAGCTGTCTATAAAAACTATGTGGGACAGCCTTTTATGTACCCACAAAATAAATTAGGCTTCACTGATCGTTTGTTGCACATGATGTATGGTGTGCCTGCCGAACCATACAAAATCAACCCAGTGGCATCTAAAGCCCTTGATTTATTGTTCATCTTGCATGCTGATCATGAGCAAAATGCCAGTACATCAACAGTGCGTTTAGTGGGCTCAACAGGCGCCAATCCATTCGCTTGTATTTCTGCTGGTATCGCTTCACTCTGGGGACCTGCTCACGGTGGTGCCAATGAAGCTGTTCTTAACATGTTGGATGAAATTGGTGATGTCAGCCAAATAGATAAATATGTGGCCAAAGCGAAAGATAAGAATGATCCATTCCGATTAATGGGATTTGGTCATCGTGTTTATAAAAACTTTGATCCAAGAGCCACCATCATCCGCAAAGCTTGTCATGAAGTATTGGAAGACTTAGGAATTCAAGATCCACAATTGGAATTGGCCATGCGACTGGAAGAAATCGCGCTAAAAGACGAGTATTTTGTGGCCAGAAAGCTGTATCCAAATGTAGATTTTTATTCAGGCATCATATATAAAGCATTGGGGATACCTGTTCAAATGTTTACCGTGATGTTTGCCATTGCCAGAACAGTTGGTTGGACTTCACAATGGTTGGAACAATACGAAACGCCAGACACAAGAATTGGTCGACCACGCCAGGTTTATGGTGGTGCTCAAACCAGAGATTACGTCAATATCAATAACCGTTGAGCTTGGCGTTTACCCAGAAACTGAAGCAACATTTAACTTCTTTAGGTGTTGATGTTGGTGCAGTAGAACAAGCTTTGCCGAATAACTTAACCCTGTCATTCCAAGACGGGGTTTTGTCGTTATACGACCTTAATAATACCCAAAGTCATCTCTGTGTTGATTATGTGGAGGGTGCACTTTCATATCGCAGCAGACAACACTTAGGCGCAGAAAATTTAATCAAAGCCTGCCAAATAAAAGGTCAACCAGGCATCAGAATTTTGGATGGTACATGTGGTCTTGGAACGGACAGCTTTTTGTTACATCAAGCAGGTTTTGCGGTAACGGCAACGGAAAAAAACCCAATCATACATGCCTTGTTATTAGATGGGATAAATCGATACACCAAACAGACAGGAAACGGTTGTTTTGAACTTAATTTGGCTGACTTAACTGACCAATTACAGAGCCATCAATATGATGTGATTTATCTGGATCCCATGTTTCCAACCAAAGAAAAGTCAGCAAAAAATAAAAAAACCATGCAGTTATTTCAAGCCATACACGAAGATGAAGTGGATACAGCTGCACAATTTTTAGATTTGGCATTACACGCATGTTGCCAAAGAGTGGTCATCAAAAGACCTACAAAAGCCCCTATTCTGACTCAAACAAAACCCACCTTCCAAGTGATGGGTAAAACCTGTCGATTTGACGCTTATCATATTTCTTAACACAAAATTATACTAATTTGGTTAAATTAAGACTAAAAATTCACAATTCTTTATATTTACTTCTTTGAACATTTATTATAATAAAAAGGTGTAAATAGAAAAGTGTGTAATAAAAATGAAGAAAACTTTAAGTAGTAAGCATTCCCCTATGAGTGATTCAGTGTCAAACATTGCTTTGATTATGGCTGAGGCCACATTGAAAAATGATTTTCCATATAAAGTATTTATGGAATATTATAAAATGCATATGGTTCGATTAGCTAAGCAAGAAAAGAAGAAATCAACCGTGGTTGAAATTTCTGCTCGAACGGGTATTGACCGCAGATTCATTGCGCCATACCTCAACAGTGATGACATCAGTATCAAACCATCAAAAGTGGCCAAGGTCTATAATGATGTTTTGGCGTTTTGTCAGAAAAATGATACCAAGAAAATTCTTAAAAATGACGACAAAAAATCCTTTGAAGTGCTGTGTCAAAAGCATGCCAATGGCAGTCTAACACCCAAAGCGATCTATACTGAATTATGGCGTTTGGGTTTAATGAAAGATGTGGGAACACATTATAAGTTAAAGAAACCCTCATCCTCTGAAAAGAAAGTGGCCAAAGCCACCAAAAGAATGAAGGATTTAGACAAAGCCATCAGTGACTCGGTCAAAGGATTGTTGTAAACAGTGGTTGCAAACAGTCAAAAAAGTGAAGTCTTTATGGCTTGGCTTTTTTGGCTAAATAGCGACTGAGATGTCGGTCCATTTCATTGTCGATAAATCCGGAGACTGCTGTATTAACCAGGTGCCTTGAGACATAGTGGTACAGGGGTATAACGGGCAGTTGTTCGGCCAACAGTTGTTCTGCTTGGGTAACCAGCTTGGCTTTCTTGATGGGGTCATAGCTGCGTCTGAGCTGATCGATAATGACATCGTATGCCTGTTGTTCGAAGGCATAAAAATTGAAATGTGACTGACTGTGGAATAAGTCCAGAAAGTTCAATGGGTCATGATAATCTGCAATCCAGCCTGAGCGAAATGCTTGTTTGTTATTCCCTTTACGGGTATTGACAAACATTTTCCATTCTTGGTTTTTTAATTTTGATTTAACACCCAGATGTTGCCGCCACATGGCCGCAATGGCCAGAGCCACTTTCTTTTGATTGTCACTGTTGTTGTATAAAATTTCGATTTTATCTGTGTTGCGGTTAAAACCGCTTTGTTGCAATAACTGTTGTGCCTTTTGAAGATCAAATCCTGGGTCTGTAGTTACATCAGAAACAATACCAGCAGGTGGAACAATTTGATTGGCAGGAACTTGTCCAGTTTTCAGAACCTTGTCGACCAAGATACGCCGGTCAATACTCAAGCTCAGGGCTTGCCTGAGTTTTTGCTTGCCTAAATTGTTGTCTTGTAAGTTTAAGCCAAGAAAAAAAGTACCAAAATAAGGTGCAATGCGCAATTCCTTGGCCAAGTTTTCACGCAGCCACAAGATTTGACTGTCAGGTATGGTTTCGGTGATGTCCAAATCCCCAGCCCTAAAGCGCAGTAATTCACTGTTTTGGTTTTCAGTGACCCAATAATTGATGTGGCTTGTCTTGACCTCTTGGGCGGCATGAAAATATGGATTTTTAACCAATTCAATGCGTTCCTGAATATCCCATTTTTGTAAGAAATAAGCCCCGTTACTGACTGATAAGTTTGCGTTAGCATCTGGCAAGGGATAAAAAATTGGCAACACCAATTTATGCAGCAGTCCCGCATCGGCTTGGTTCAGTGTTATGCGTAAGTGTAATGGGTGATCACTCTCAACATTTAAATCACTGCCAGTCATCATGTTATCAAAAAGCTGTTTATACGGAGCCGCCGTGTTGGGGTTGATGGCCAACTTCCAGGCCTGAATAAAATCATTAGCAGTGACTGATAACCCATCACTCCATTTGGCATTGGGCTTTAAGTTGAATGTCCAAACAGTAAAGTCCGAGTTAACTTCATGATTTGCTGCCACACCATATTGGGGTATTCCATGAACATCGAATGACATCAAGCCCTCGTACATGTCCATTAAAATATTCTGGCTGTTTAAGCCTTGGGCTTGATGGATATCCAAAGAATCAGGCTCTGCGCCATTACCACGATTGATTGAATCAGTTGACGCATGGGAAACCAGACAAAAGCAGCCTAAAAAGATAAAAGAAAGTGACAATCTCATGATTTAGATTTAACCACATTATCAAGGGCTGATAAAAAGTTTTTCAATTCAGCCCATTATTATTTGTACTGCTATGTGACGTGGATTTTGGTAAGATTCAATAAATTACTTCGCTCCATACACCCGAATAAAAATGAAGCCTATGAAAAACCAAGACGCCATCCAATCGAAAAATGATCTAATCGATTACCTTGCTTCAGGTTCAAAACCTAAATCAGCTTGGAAAGTGGGTACAGAACATGAAAAATTTGGTTTTCATCGGGCTGATAATAAGCCGCTGCATTACGCTGAACCGGGCGGCATCAGAGACATATTAAATGGACTAGCTGAGCAGTTTAATTGGGAGCCCGAATATGAGGGCGACGATGTCATTGCTTTGAAGCGTGACGGATGTTCTATCACCCTGGAACCAGGTGGTCAACTGGAATTGTCCGGAGCACCACTGGAAAACGTTCACCAAACTTGTACTGAAACAGGTTTACATTTGAGAGAAGTGAAGGCAGTTGCAGAACCTCTTGGCAGTGCCTTTCTCGGCATGGGTTTTCATCCCAAAGCGCGCCGGGAGGACATCAGCTATATGCCAAAAGGAAGGTACAAAATCATGAGTGAATACATGCCTAAAGTGGGAACTTTAGGTATTGATATGATGAAAAGGACATGCACCATACAGGCCAATTTAGACTTTTCTTCTGAAGCCGATATGATCAAAAAATTCAGGGTATCACTGGCTTTACAGCCATTGGCCACTGCTTTATTTGCTAACTCACCCTTTACTGAAGGTAAGGGCAATGGATTTGTCAGCTATAGATCGCATATTTGGACCGACACTGATGATGACCGCTGTGGCATCATACCTTTTGTGTTTGAGCCTGAGATGGGATTTGAGCGTTATGTGGATTATATGTTGGATGTCCCCATGTATTTTGTTTACCGCAATGGACAATACATCGATGCATCAGGTCTATCATTCAAAGATTTTATGGCCGGTAAATTAGCCATTCTGCCTGGTGAACGACCTACCATGAAAGATTGGGAAGATCACTTAACCACCGCATTCCCTGAAGTCAGATTGAAAAAGTTTCTTGAGATGCGTGGCGCAGATGGTGGCCCATGGCGTCGAATTTGTGCTTTACCTGCACTGTGGATTGGTTTGTTATATGACCAGGAACAGTTGGACTTAGCCAATGACTGGATCAGTGATTGGACCTTGGCTGAACATGAACATTTGCGTCAAGAAGTGCCTAAATTAGGTTTAAGTACCAAATTCAGAGGCCAAAGAGTCAGAGATTTGGCCTTAAAGATGTTAGACATGTCCAGGAAAGGTCTTGAAAAACGCGCCATCAAATCAAGTTGTGGCAAAGATGAGAGCATCTATTTGGAACCCTTACAAATCATTGCAGACACGTATGCCACACCTGCTGAACGTAAATTAGGTAAATACCACGGTGTTTGGGATAAGCAAACCGATGAATTGTTTGAAGTGTACGCTTATTAAAGGAATTAACTGTTAATCAAAAAAAACCCAGGAAAACCTGGGTTTTTTTATGCCGTATTACAGGTGGTTTAATGTTCTTGCAAGAGTGTCATTATCTGCACACTGTCTCTGAACCAACGACCGCCTTCTGGACCTTGATAAGTGACATCAATGGTATTAACGCCATCGGTGGTTAAGTCACGGAATGTGTTGGATAAATTCAAGACGATGCTACCCGAATCGACAAAAGTGGTACCTATCGGTGAGGCTGTCCTACCGTAGCCAAACACATCAGTCATGGGCAATGTGATGTCCTCATTGGCTGCAAAACCTGAAGTGATACCCGTTGACCAACGCGAATTACCATCGGCATCATAATAGAACAAGAAGGCAATGATTACATCGCCAGTTTGAGCCAAGGAATATCCCCAGCCGTTATCCGCTGTACCTGCCCACCAAGCAGTCCCAAAATCTGGCTCAGGTCTGGCTGCATCGTCGATCAAAGGTTCGATACACCATGCTTCGGTGACATCATTGATCTGCCATGTTGCCAAGGCCACAAAATTCAATTGGCGGCTGGTACCATCTTGGCAAGCAGGGTGATTTCTGACTGAAGCTGAATTGAAATCAATACTGAGACGACCATCAGTCAATGAGCTATCGGGTATCAAAGGATCTACAACCGCCGGATCAACCGCATAATTGTATCTGAATTTTTCTAAGGTATTGGTTTCAAAGCCAGCGTTCAGTACACCACCTGATAATGAGGTTAATGAGTTAAACCATTCTGGATCACCATTGTCATCGTAGGTGTAAAATAAGGTGTAAAACAAGTCATTGGCGCCAAAGGCTTCAATAATAAAGCCATGGCCATCATGGGCAGGATCATACCAAAGGCCTTTATTGGGAACGACACTGTTGCCATCACTGATGCATTCATCACAACTTAATTCAGTGCCAGTGATCACTCGACTGACAGAGATGTCATCAATCCAGAACCCATCTTGAGAAATGGCTTGGTCAGAAACCATTCGAAATCGAATTTGTGCAGTTTTTCCAATGTACTGAGTTCCAAGGTTAACGGTTACATCACGCCACTCCAGTTGTGTGCCTGACCAAGCAAATTGACCTTGAGCGGTGTTGTTGGTAAACAGTTGTCCATCATAAGGTACTGAGCTCAAGTGGCCAATATCAAACCAGTTGTCATGGCCTTGAAAGCGCATTTCCAATACCAAGCCGTCCCAAAGTTGTACACTGTCTCTTTCCGTGTCATATGACATGGCAAATTTAAGTACATTGCCACCACCGTCAAAAGTTAACCAAGGTGTGACCAACGATTTGTCAGAATAACTGGATTCATTGGTGGTGAACCAGCTGTTGTTTCCAGAATTGGCACTGTCTGTTGTTCGAATCCAACCATCATCTCCCAAGGTTATGACAGATTGCATCAGTGAATCACTGCGTTCTGCACCATCGGTAAAGATGCCTTTTTTGACGCTTTGATTGGCTGAAGTTAGTACCGTTAAATCCTGGTTGAAAGTACCCACATTGCTGGTAATGGTGGCTGGGATGCTGATGTCAGCCAGGCAGCTTGCCTGTGAGTCCAATTCGACATTCAAAGCAATGATGTGTGAGGAAAAGCCATTCAATGCAAAACTCTGGTTGGCATCAGTGAATGAAATAAAATTAGGCTGGTTGAATGATAAAGACACTTGGCCAAAATCTTTGGCTGAAAGGTTATTAATCTGAATCATCAATTTTCCGGACTCACCTCGATCGAGGAAATTGTCCACATCACAACTGGAATTGGTGGCAATGAATTTAATCACTGAGACTTCAAATGGATTTTTACTGGCTTTATAAGTGCCACGTCCATGGGTACCTACATACAAATCATCATTGTTCCAAACCAAATCGATCACCCGGGTGTATGCAGGACCGTAATCAAATTGTTCCCAATTATAAGTACTGCCTGATTTTGTACCTACCCACAGCCCCAGCTCACTACCCACATAAAGTGTGTTGGCATCTGCTGGATCATTAACAACCTGGAATAAAGGTATGTCTGGTAAGTTATTAGAGATACTGGTCCAGTTGTTACCGCCGTCTGTGCTGCGCAGAATCCGATTGGGGTTGTAGCTACCAAAAGTCGCATACAGGGTGTTACCAGAGGTATCAAATAAATCAACCTTAATATCAGTGACCACAGCATTGGCGGTACCAAAGCTGTTTGGCGGTGCAATATTGGTCACTGTGTTACTGCTGCCAAGTCCAGTGATTTTCACAATCTGATTGGTGCTTAATACATCTGTGACAAACATCTCCATTCCCGCATAAGCAGTGGTACTTTGATGTGGGTTAAAAGCCAAAGTCGATACGCTTCGGCCGGCGATTATGGTGCCACTGACATCGGTCCAGCCGGCTCCTGTAATTGCTCTTGCATTGGTGGTATAGAAAATATTATCGGTACCAACCATCATGCGATTCCCGTCATTTTCATCCAACACAAAGGGCTGAATAAATCGTGCGCCTTCCGTATCAGGTAAAGAAAATGCCCTGGCAGATAGACCACCATTGCTTGATCCAAAGAGGTCACCTTCTGGTTGTGACCCATATACATAATCACTGTCTTGTTGATCCCAAGCACTGAAACCACCATCTCCACCAGCCCATTCAATCCATGCCTGCTCATTACCAAAGTACAGTTGAGAGCCATTGTCTTGAGTCCCGGATGTTACTCTTTGTCCATCTGGGCTGACCGCGAGGCCATAAATTTGTGATATATTTAAGCCATTATTGAGGCTGATATAGCTTTCGCCACCATCTTCAGATTTTGCGATACCTCCATCACTGGCCACATAAATATGATCACTGTTGTGCGGACTGAAAAAATAACCATGGTGATCGGCATGAATGTATTGTGACATGAATCCAGAATCCGGGTTCCAGTATGAATTTTGAGTGATTGTAGATCCTGCATTGGTGGTAACAAATTGATCTACGGCTCCAACCAACACATGACTTGAATTATCAGGGTTAACCGCTATGGCCAAGTCATACCAGCCTTGACGTTCGACAAAGTTGGTATTTGAAGCTGTTTTGCTGAAATTTTGACTGCTGGGGCTATTGGATTTAAACAGACCAATGGTTCCTGGACTGAATACACCGTCCACTTCTGTAACCGGTTGAGAGACCGCTATATATGAATTACCATCTGCTCCAAAACCAATTTCCATCCTCTCAAGATCAATGCCAGGTAATCCATGATTGGTTAATGATGCCCAAAAATCCCCACCATTTGTTGAACGCATTGCAAAGCGGTTGTATTCAAGTTTATTTCTGTCCGTGATGGTCATAAGTACGGGTGGGATACCTGAGCGCAATAGATCTCCCAGGGTTCTTTGAATCATTCCTGATGGAATATTAGAAGTGTCTGTAACGCCTTCTGGAAGTGCCATACTAACCATTGGTCTATTATCATTAAAAATGATAGCAGCTGTTGCACCAGCACTTTGAGCATTTAAAACTTTATCAATAAAGTTACAGTTACCTCGCTCAATTAAGGCAATTTTGCCTGCGATGTCATTGATGATGGTTTCGCAACCATCAAGGCCGTTAGTGCCGCCACTGTCTTGAATTAATAGCATTTCTCCAGCTAATCCACTGCCAGGAAAAGATGGGCCAAATTGTGCTTTCACTACATTGTAATTTCCTGAAACACTTGGAGGTGTACTGACATTCATGTCAGCGATTTCTAAGTTGGGACTACCAAAATGATAAGCCAATAAGTGGTTGGGATCTGAAGGGTCTAATTTTAGATCAACAAAGCCTGAACGACTGGTGGTGACACCGGTCATTTCATTCCAAATTCGGCCTTCGTCAGTGGTTTTGAAGATACCGGTTCTGGTGGCAGCCAAAAATGAATCTGTACCCGGGATTTTTACCATGCGATTGACATAATAAAAGTCGGTGCGGTTGGTGAAGCCATAACGTTCCCAGGTCTCACCAAAATCATTAGAGACAAATATGCCGTAGCCCTGTGCCGCATCAAAATTACTGAATCCTTCGCCAGTTCCCGCATAGACCGTCTCAGGGTCATCTGGGTCGATTAGCATGCTGCCGATGGCGATGCTGGCCAAAAAATCAGTTTTGGGGTGCCAGGACTGGCCACCATCTGTAGACTTCCAAACGCCGCCTGAAACACCACCAGCCAATAAATGTCCTTCACGTTCTGGATGCATCACAAAACCACGGATTCGACCACCAAATATACCAGGCCCGATCTCATCAAAATGTAAAGCCGGGAGGTTTTGATTGGCCTTTAAAGCCTTGGCAGCTTTCATTTCATTTTGATAAGCCAAATTTAATTGGGCTGGACTAAATCCCTTCGGGGTGTGTCGCATTGAAGCCAACCAAGCAGCAGCTTTGTCAGGTTTATCATATTGTTTCGCTGGTTTATCCTGACCTTTGCTCAGTGATTTCGCCTTGAGTTGACTGGCTGTATAGGCAGCTATATTTTGTTGACTGATAATTGCAATGCCAATAAAGGCCAAGAAGATGATCAAAGGTTTTAGGATGCGCATGATTGATTCTGATTTACAAAGACAAAAATTGTAACAAAAAAAAAGCGCCTTGAATATGCTTCAAGGCGCTTTAACTACGAAATATACTTTATATTACTGAAACAGGAATCCAACTATGGTTAATACGATGGTATAAGGTAAGGCCATCCAGACCATGCGCATGTAGCCCAATTTAATCGCTGGTGCCAAGGCCGAAGTCAGTAAAAATAGGAAGGCAGCTTGACCATTTGGAGTGGCAACACTGGGTAAATTGGTACCGGTGTTGATCGCTACGGCCAAGGTTTCAAAATGTTCACGTGAGATTCGACCTTGTTCGAATGCCAATTGCACTTCATTGATGTATACGGTCGCAACAAACACATTGTCACTGATGGCAGATAGGATCCCATTGGCCAAGAAAAATGCTTGAGGCTGTAAGTTCAAATCCATAGCCAACACTTGTTCAATCACTGGAGTAAAGAGTTTTAAGTCAGAAATCATGCCGACCACTACAAAGAATATACACAGCAATGAAACGAAAGGCAGAGATTCTTCAAAGGCATGGCCAATGCGGTGCTCTTCAGTGACTCCGGTCAGTGCAGTGACTATCACCAATAATGACAAGCCCACCAAGCCCACTTCCATGAAATGTAAGTACAAGCCAACAATTAGCATGATGCCGCAGATGGCCTGAACCACCAAAGCATAATTATCTTTGGCTGTACGTTTCTCATCTTCTTCTTTTAAGTAGTTGGCTAATATGGTTCTTACACCATCATCTAATTTAGCTCCAAAGCCAAATTTGCCGGTTAACTCGAGGACAATGACAGTTAACAATCCAGCAAAAAAGACCGGTACAGTGACGTGTGCCATTTGTGAAGCAAACTCCATAAAACTCCAGCCCATTTTTTCACTGATCAATAAATTTTGGGGTTCGCCAACTTGAGTACAAACACCGCCCAACGCTGTGCCAACTGCGCCATGCATAACCAACGAACGAATAAAAGAACGAAACTCTGACAAGGTGTCGCCACCCAATTGTTGTCGGTCTTTAATTTCATTTTCATCGTAGTCAATGTTCATGGTTGAATGAACTTTTTCATAGACACCATACAACGCACCAAATACAGTGATTAAGACCGCCATAACCGTTAGTGCATCAAGGAAAGCGGATAAGACGGCTGCTGAAGCTGAAAACATCAGTGACAAGACGATTTTATTGCGCACCTTCATCAAGATCTTGCCGAATATGAAGATCAACAATGGTTTCATGAAGTAGATGAAACTCACCATAAAGACCAATAGCATGATGACACCCAGATTGGCTTTTATTTCATACCAGACCGTATCTGGCGATGTCAGGCCCAGTGCCAATATGGCTATGGCCAATAAGCCGCCTGATTGTAATGGGTAGCATTTCAATGCCAAAGCCAAAGTCATGATAAACATGCCTATAAAAGCCCAACCCATGATGGTATCACCCAACAACAATGTCATGGGGTAACAAGCTGCTAAGAACAGCAAGATGGCATTTTTAAACCACCTGGGGCTGTTGCCTAAAAATTCAGTATAAAAAGTATTTAGCATGTTTGCTCCAAAAATAAATTTCAATCTAAGAAAATGAGATCAGCCGGGGTTAATTTCGGTCACTCTGTTCATCAATATGGTGGTTGATGGCTTTCACAAAGCCCAGCATTTTAACATGAGATGGCATAAATCAATATAAATC
The DNA here is from genome assembly GCA_051252335.1 of Marinicella sp. Classification (GTDB taxonomy): domain Bacteria; phylum Pseudomonadota; class Gammaproteobacteria; order Xanthomonadales; family Marinicellaceae; genus Marinicella. The sequence continues at coordinate 24,360 of JBPOFV010000001.1, forward strand.
TTGATGCAGAAAGATACGATTTTTAAGCATACAGGATAATGCGTTACAATGCGGGCATGGGAAAATACATGGCATGGTTTCCAGGGGTGTTGATTTTAGCCGTTTTGTCCACACTCACTTGGATTATTAATCAACATACGGGCGTAAGCTCAGCATTATTGGCTTTGGGCTTAGGCTGGCTTGCTGGTTTGGTGTTGCATCAAGTCAACTTTTTACAAGCAGGGGTGAATTGGTCAGAGTGCCATGGCTTGTCAGTGGCGGTGGCTTTGTTGGGATTACAGTTGAATTTTCAACTGGTGTTACAAATTGATGGCAACACTGCGATCTTAGTGATTCTTGGAATGGCCTTCACTTTCGGCATCACTTTATGGTTGTCAAAATGGCTGAAAGTGGCTGGATCTGCGGCATGTTTGTTGGCCAGTGGACAAGGCATTTGTGGCTCCGCTGCCATAATGGGTGCCCAAAAAATAGTACAGGCACCGGCTGCACAAGTGGCATTGATGGTTGGTTTGGTAAATATTTTGGGTGTGGCAGGTGTGTTAATAACCACCGCAATTGCACACGCTTTGTTTCAACAAAATCCAATTGAATCAGGACATCTGATTGGTAATACCTTGCAATCTATGGGTCATGTAGTGGCCGCAGGTTTTTCTGTCAATGAGCCCACTGGTCAAGTGGCTGTTTTGATCAAAATGTGTCGAATACTGTTATTAATCCCGGTGCTATTAATCATGAGTTTTACCTTTCGTCAAGCGGGTGAATCTCAGACTCAATCCATGAGTTGGATCAGGTTGGTCCCTTTATTTGTGCTGTTTTTCTTATTCTTTAGCCTGGTAAACACCATGCAATGGTTGCCAAAAACACTCAGCGATCACTTGACTCAAGTGGGTGATTTTTTGATGTTGATTGCATTGGCTGGGATTGGCTTTAATTTAAAATTCAGCCAACTTAAAGGCTTAGGCGGTAGAATTTTATTGATGGGTGTGGTGGTTTTTACTTTACAGATTCTCTTCAGCACACTTTGGATATACAGTTTAGCAGTTTAGCTCAAATGGTAAATTCGAGTTTCATGCCGACTTCAAGAGTGACAGCTTGTGAACCTTGAATCCGTGCAATGCCATTCATGCCAAAAGTGGCTTTATCTTGATGGGCAAATTCATTTTTCAACCTTTTTAATACAGCACTGCCTTCTGATTTTCCTTGTATTTGATCCACTCCTGTCATCACACAACGGGCACATGGTTTAGGCAATTCAATGGTAACTTGTGAGTTTCTTAATGCTCGCCACTGGTATTCCGACCAGGCATTTTGGTTTGATTTGACCACGATGTTTGGCCTGAATCGATCCATGGGAATAGGGTGGGCTTGGAGGTGGTTAAAGGCCTGTAATGAGGCTTCATGAGTAACCAGTATCGGATAACCATCAGCAAATTTAACTTGATCTCCTGGTTGTGCAAAATCAGGGTCAATGGCTCTCTTGCTGGCATTGCCATATTGTACCAATGTACAGGATGTACCAAGGTAAGTACTGAGCCATTGATTGGTGGCTTCTGAAGCCACTTCAGCGTTGAGTTGATCTTTCCAAACAGTGACCTTAGAAATACTGTTTTGATTCATTTTCACATGGCAGTCTGCCATGCCAGGTGCTGATAAATGCAGTTGACCATCAATGAGTTTGGGGCTGATCAAAGCCATTTCCGGGTGTTTGCGTTGGCTGATAAAAAGCTGGTCATGATCAACGATCATCCATTTTCTGTCGTGCGCCAGTCCCCAAGCATCGACTTGTACAGCTGAGTGTTTAATGCCGCCACAGGATTTGATGGGGTAGGAGATTAAGTGGCTAATTTCAACTGGCATAATGAGTTGGGTCCGAAATAGAGGCTTGCTCAAACCCTTGTTTGCGGTAATGACATGAATCACAATGACCACAGGCTTCACCATGCTCATTGGCTTGGTAACAACTGATGGTTAAACCATAATCAAGACCTAACTCATGCCCCAGTTTAATGATGTCCGCTTTTCCGAGTTGAATCAAGGGCGTTTTGATGGTTAATCTTTGCCCTTCAATGCCTGCTTTGGTGGCTAAATTAGCCATGGTTTCAAAGGCAGTGATGTAACTTTGTCGACAATCAGGGTAGCCTGAATAGTCAACGGCAGTGACACCAATATAGATGGCTTCAGCGCCCACGACTTCTGCATAGGCCAGTGCCGTAGACAGGAAAATAGTATTACGCGCGGGTACATAGGTAATGGGAATGTCTTTATTGGATTGGTCGAAATCGGGAACATCAATGTTTTCATCCGTCAGTGCCGATCCACCAATCGAATCGAGATTGATGTTAACGACTTGGTGTGCTTGTGCCCCCAGCGCTTTTGACACACGTGCAGAAGCAACTAATTCCGCGCGATGCCTTTGGCCATAATCAATGGCTATGGTGTAACAGTCATAACCTTGGTCTTTAGCAACAGCTAAACAGGTGGAAGAGTCCAAGCCACCCGATAATAAGACCACACATTTCTTCTTCATAAATTAAAATCCTTCTGGATAAATCAGCTTAGGTTTCGATCTTTATGTACCTGGTTGATCACCCCATAAATATTTGTGTAATTGTATTTGAAACCTGACTTTTAATTGATCCTGTAAAATCCAGTCGGCCAATATTTTTGGCGGTAAAACATCAGCTACGGGTGACATCAAAACTTGGCATTTGGCAGTGATGTTGTGTTCTGAAATCAGGTTTTTACTCCATTGGTAGTCGTTTTCATCTGCAATAACAAATTTAATTTGATCATCGGTATGCATGAAGTTTAAATTTTGATAATCGTTTTTTTCGACTTCACCAGAGCCAGGTGCTTTCAAATCCACCACTTTGATGACTGCTGGATTGACTTGTTCAACAGACAAAGAACCGGCTGTTTCCAAGCTGACTTTATAGCCTTTATCGATCAGCAGGTCTAATAACTTAATCACCCTTTTTTGTGCCAGTGGTTCGCCACCTGTAACGCACACATACGGGGTGTTGTATTGTTGAATGGTATTTAAGATGTCATCAAAATGCTGCCATTGGCCCCCAAAAAAAGCATATTCGGTGTCACACCAGATACAGCGCAATGGGCATCCAGTGAGCCTGACAAATACGGTGGGCAGGCCAGTAAAGGCGCTTTCGCCTTGTAAAGAATGAAAGATTTCAAAGATCTTTAATTGTTGATCACGGCTGGTGTTCAATTAATCTTACCTTCTCTTTTTAATAAGTTGATGCGGTTTTGTGCCAATCGTGCAACCGATTCATTGGGAAAGGAATTAACCACTTTATTCAAAGCATCTTGAGCTTGTTGGTAATCTTCCAGTTCATGGTAGGTATAGCCAATTTTCAACAACGAATCAGCCAGCTTGCTGCTTAACGGAAATCGCTGTTCTAAAGACTGAAATGCAGACAATGCCAATGGGTAATTGCGGGTGACATAATAACTTTCACCCAACCAATAATATGAATTATCCGTTAAATCATGATTGGGGTGTTGTTGAATAAAATCTTCAAACAAACGGGCAGATTCATTAAAACGTCCAGCTTTTAACTGGCTGAATGCAGCTTGATAGGCTTGGTCAATGGCCGGATCAGTTGTGGTGGTCTCAGCATTGAAACTGGCATTGTTCATGGTGTTGGTTGAAAGCTGTGCATCAACCGATTCGCGCACCACTGGTTCTGCAATCGTGACAGTTTGGGTTTGAGCAGTCTGGTCATTGATGGCACTGTCAACCACCAACTCATTATTGCTACTGGTCTGAGATAAACCTGTTTTTTCAATTTCTGCCAGTCTTGAATCGATATCAACATACAAGACTTTTTGGCGGTCTTTCAGTTCACTGATTTGAAAGTTCTGTTCTTCAATGATGCCTTGTAATTCAGACATTTGAGTTTGAAGTTGTTGAATTTGTATCACCAAGTCGGTGACGTTATTATTGCCTTGAGAACCACTTTGTTGTTCCAGTTTCAGCAAACGTTCTTGAATAGACATTTTTTGTGCCAGTGACACTTGGCTGATTAACAACAGTAAACATGTGAATTTTAAAAATTTCATAAGTACCTCCAGAAATAAATTTTGGCATAAAAAAACCCGACTAGGCCGGGTTTTTGACAATTAAACAGTGTTAAAGTTTATTTAACCCATTTATTTGGCTGTGTATACAATCACAGCACGTCTATTTTGTGACCAACATGAGTCATTGCTACATGTGGCTTCAGGTCTTTCTTCACCATAGCTGACCACAGTAGATTGGCCAGAAGCGCGCATCAAGTCTGCCACAGCATTACCACGTTTCTCACCCAGGGCCAAGTTGTACTCTCTTGATCCACGTTCATCAGCATGCCCTTCAATGGTCATACGAGCCGATGGGTTTTCTTGTAAATATCTGGCATGCAAAGCCAAAATTTCACGGTACTCTGATGCAATGGTTGCTTGATCATAATCAAAGTAAATCACGCGTTTTGATAACAAGCTTGCTGGGTCATCTAAATCAGCTGGGTTACAGCAAATCAAACCATCTGTTCGTACAGGTGTGGTATCAACAACAGGTGTGTTATCAGTATTGTTACCGTCATCAGTAACTGCAGGTTTTACTTCATCTTTTTTACACGCTGTCATCGCCATTGCGAAGATCAGCACCAAAGCTATTTGTGTTATTTTTTTCATAGTCACTCCAAGGCGGTTTTTGTGAAATATCATTCAACAACGTAGTTTACAACAAATGTAATTCAATTGAATGGTTTTTTAAATAATAATTGTCAGCCTGTCAGTATATCCTTAAGTTTTTGTTATTTATTGTGAATTGGACCCAAATTTTCAACAATAATGACACATAATCTACTTAGTAAACAGTTGGATAGAGTCATTTTCAAGCCAGTACCTCAATCAAGTTGGGTTCAATTGGTATCATTTTCTGGCCCAATGAACATCATATAAACTTATGATTTAACTCTAATAGGTCCTTGTTTTTCAGGAATTTTACCTTTGACATTTTCAAAAAAGGCTTTGATGATTTTCATATCGGCTTGAATGTCACCTGTGGGCATAAAGGCATGGCCCAATTTGACCATTTTATTACCGAAATCCAATGTGCCCATGGCTATAGGGACACCTGCTTTTAAGGCTATGTGATAAAAGCCAGATTTCCAATACTCTAGGTAGGACCTCGTGCCTTCTGGGGACATGGCTAGAATCATGTGATCCCGTTGTTTGAACTGCTCAACCATTTGGTCCACCATATTGAGTTTTTGTTTGCGGTAAACTGGGATGCCACCCAAGGCGCGAAAGAACCAACCAAATGGCGAATTAAATAAGGCGCCTTTGCCCAAATAGTTCAATTTAATTTTTTGCGAGAACTTGGCCAACAAACCCAATGGGAAATCCCAATTGCTGGTGTGTGGTGCAGCAATCAAGACATATTTTTTTTCATCAGGCAGCTCGTTGACTACTTTCCAGCCGAGAATTTTCAGTATGAATTTAGCGATCCAAGACATGCTTATTCCTCAAAAGGCTCAGTATTTGAAGCCACCATGGTTAATATGTCATAGGCAGCGACCACTTCATTTTCTTGGTTACTGGCTTGCAAATCCCATCTGACTTCACCGTAGCCTTTACCTCGACGGTATGATTTTTGTTTACATGTCAGTTGGATGGTGATTTCGTCGCCTGGATAGACAGGTTCGGTGAAACGCAGGTCATCCAAGCCATAATTGGCCAACACGGGACCTTCTTCAGGATAGACAAATAAGCCGGCAGCCATCGACACCAAAAAGTAACCATGAGCCACGCGACCATCGAAAAATGGGTTTCGAGCAGCGGCTTCTTCGTCCATGTGAGCATAAAAATGATCACCAGATAAGGCGGCAAAATTTTCTATGTCTTCTAATGTGATGACTCGACTTTCAGTGGTGATCGATTGACCCACGGCTAATTCTTCATAATGTAATTTGAAAGGGTGGGTTGGGGGTTCGATGGTTTTGGCCTTAGGCATGTATTTTTCAGTCAGTTTCATCAAAGTGGTTGGAGACCCTTGAATTGCGGTTCTTTGCATGTAATGTTTAACGCCTCGTATGCCGCCCATTTCTTCGCCGCCGCCTGCACGTCCTGGCCCGCCATGAACCAAATGTGGTAAGGGAGATCCGTGACCTGACGATTCGCCTGCCGAATCACGATTAATTAACACCATTCGACCATGAAAACATGCGGTCTGATTGACCAGTTCGCACACAGCATCATCATCGTATCCAAATATAGACCCAACCAAAGACCCTTGTCCCAGGTTAGCCAATTGAGCGGCTTCTGCCAATGACCTATAAGGCATCAAAGTAGAGACTGGACCAAAAGCTTCCACATCATGAGCGATGTGATTTTCCAATGGGTTGTTGTTCAACAACAAAACTGGCGAAATGAAAGCACCTTCTTGATCATTGGCACCAACCACATCGACTTGATCTGGATTGCCAAATAACAAATCACAACTTTTTCTGAGTTCTGCCACCCGTTCTCTGACTTCAGTTTGTTGTGCATGGCTGGCCAAAGAACCCATTTGGACGCCAGCTTGTGCTGGATCACCAATCACGACCTTTGACAATTCATCATGAATGGCTGCAGAGACTGCGCCTGTTAGTGCTGTAGGTACTATGGCGCGTCTGATGGCAGTACATTTTTGCCCTGATTTAACGGTCATTTCTTTTACAACTTCCTTGACAAACAATTCAAATTCCGGGGTGTCAGGAGTGGCATCAGGGGTAAGTATGGAGCAATTCAATGAGTCAGCTTCCATGGTAAATCTGACTGCATTTTGTGTGATGTTGGGTTTGGATTTGAGGTATTGGCCGGTGGTTGCAGACCCGGTGAAAGCCACCACATCTTGACAAGTTAACAGGTCCAATAAGTTACCCGTAGAGCCACATATTAATTGCACTGACCCAGCTGGCAAAATGCCAGAATCTATCATGGCCTGGAACATCAATTCAGTTAAATATGCCGTATCAGAAGCGGGTTTTACGATGGCTGGAACGCCGGCTAATAAGCTGGGTGCAAGTTTTTCTAACATGCCCCAACAAGGGAAGTTAAAGGCATTGATGTGAATCGCTACACCTTGTAAGGAGGTGCAAATGTGTTGCGCTAAAAAACTGCCATTTTTTGAGATGTGTTCAGGTGCACCATCCAGTAAGATATGATGATCAGGCATTTCTCGACGTCCCTTGCCAGAATAGACAAACAAAGTTCCTATTCCACCATCGATATCAATCCAAGAATCCAATTTTGTGGCACCTGTGGCTGCTGATAATTGATAAAACTCTTTTTTTCGCGACATCAAATAAAGGGCCAATTCTTTTAGCATCAGTGCCCTTTCATGAAAAGTCATCTTGGCCAAGGCAGGTTGTCCCTTTGATTTGGCATAGTCCAGCATGTCAGAAAAATTCAATCCGGCGCTGGAGATTTGTGAGATGATTTGGCCATTGATGGCATGATGGCAATTTTTAAAGCCTTCATTGGCTGTATGCCATTGGCCTTGTGCGTAAGATCTGAGTTTATTCATGTCATTTAATTGTACTTATGTAGATGGCAGCATGTTGTCAATATGGGCTGGTTTGAGCAGCCATTTAAAATAATGTTTGGTGCTTGAAAAATGATCCATATTGCATCGTAGCTTGGATCACAAATTGATGGATTTTTAGCATCGGAAGATTATAACATGCAGCTTGGCTTGTTGGGTTTAGAAATCTTTCTGCTTTTAAGTTAGAATAGCTAACAATCAAATTCTAACATGTAACCTTTCAGGCTAAGACCAACCTTTTCAAATAGGCATCAGATGACTGCAATTTACGGCACTAAACATTCAGCCCAAAGTAACAACATGAGCACAGTTATTAGCTGTTTAATTATGCTGCTTATTGGAACCGCCACCCTGTTGCAGGCAGAAATTAAGCCTGTCCATCAAAAATTTGTCAACATGCCGACTTATGCTATTGTTGAAGGTTTTGCAGGCAATAAAATCACCAAGTGT
>JBPOFV010000002.1:0-23839 GCA_051252335.1 Marinicella sp.
AGATGGTTATGTGTCATTAGCGGCAGATAAATTTAGTGATACTGAAGATGTGAGTATTTTGACACAATCATTCTTCGAACAAAGAAATTTGTTATACGCACCAGATTTCACCAACAATGAGACTGTGGTTTGGGAAGACTTCCCCGAAGGAGCAAGTGATGTTGAGTATGGCGATGTAAATGGTGATGGCACCACAGACTTAGTTGCTTCAAGTTTTAAAAATGATAAAGTTCATTGGTACAATGGACTCGATGGAACACATCAGGTTATAGCAGATCAAATTGATGGGGCCGCAGAGGTTGTGGTTGTTGATTTGGATGATGATGGTTTGGTAGATGTCTTATCTGCTGCCTCTTTTGCCAATAAGTTTTACTGGCACAGAAATTTAGGCAATCAACAGTTCGATACCATTCTGATTTTTGATGGAGCCTTGTTTGCAAATGGGCTGACTGTTGTAGATGTGAATGGAGACGGCCGGTTGGATGTGGTTGGGACATCGGGAACGGATGACAGTGTTCGTTGGTTTGATCGAAATGGTGTGGTTTTTACCGCACATCTAATCGATGATCAAAATGATGCACCCAATGAAGTGAAGCCCTATGACATGGATTCAGATGGCGATATTGACTTGGTAGTGCCAAATTATTTTTCAAATGATGTATTTATTTATTACAATGACGGCCTGGGAAACTTCAGTGCGGTTAGGATCGCATCTGATCTTGTTCGGGTTGATTCAACAGCTTTGGTTGATATTAATTCCGATGGTTTAATCGATATTTTGGCGAGCGTATCTGGAGAAGATCATTTGGTTCAATTAATCAATCAAACAGGTGGTGTGTATAAACAGGAGCTATTGATTGATGGCTTGGAAAACCCAGGGACCATTCAACTGGATGATGCCGTATCACCTGTTTTTCTTCAGGTCAAAGATTATACAAACAGCATAGAGTCAGTTACGGTTTATGCAGTAGGCTTGTTAGATGAATCTATCAGTGACATGGTGTTTGAATTTGCCAATGCCTTCTTTAATACCAACCATGTGTTTATGACAACTTTTATCGATGAAATTTTTCATCATGGCTTTGAAAATTAATCAGGATTAAATTAATGAAATACCTCACGTTTTCAGCGTTGTATTTACTTTTATTATGCGCAGGATTTTATTTTTTAATCATCAATGGATTTGGACTCTTTGATTTTCAAGCTTCAATTTCTACCACTGCCTTGTTGTTGGAAACACTGTTACTGATTATTATTCAGTTGTTTCTGTATGCGATTACCAAAAGGAAAAGGCTGGCCTTGGTCTTAACCACCTTGTTTTACTTTTCCTTTCTATGTGCAACTTATATTAAATCTAAGACCCTAGGTGTGCCAATCTTCCCAAGTGATTTTATCCTGATTGGAGATTTGGTCAGAACCTGGGATGTCTTTGTAATCTATGTGCCATTTTTACTGATTTTTATAGGTTTGGTCAGTTTGGTTTGCCTGATTGAAATGAAACGTAAAAAAGCAGAGAAGGTATATAGTTTGGGACTGTTGACCATGTTAACTTTAGCAGGTGTTTTATTGATCAATTATCAAAATGAAAACATAAGGCTTTGGCTACGCGCCCACGGAATTTTTTATAAAAAGAATGTGAATTTGGTGAAAAAAGGTGTGCAAAATGGGTTTTTATTGAGCTTTGTTCAGGCCGCCTTTTTTGTTGGTAAGCCTCAACCTCCAAATTCATATTCATTACAATCCATTAACAACATCATTGAGAAATATAAACTCAATGAAACCATAGGGGGTGAGTCTGATGTAGACAATGTGATCATTTTGATGACGGAATCTTTTACAGATCCTGGTGATTTTGGTTGGGAGTACTCAGAAGAAATCATCCCCGCTTATCGAATGATGGCATCTTCACATACATCAGGACATGTCATTTCACCTGTTTATGGTGGCAGGTCTATTAATGCAGAATTTGAAATTATGACAGGCATGTCAAATCGATTCACACCGATTGAAACGACGCCATACCAAGAATTTATAGATACTGACATTACTTCGCTGGCCAGAACATTTCGCCGCAATGGGTTTGAAACCAGCGCCATCCAAATGGTTAAGTTTGAGGGGTTTGGTTACAGTAAAATCTATCAATACATTGGTGTAGATAACAAGGTTAGTCTGTCTTCAAAAAACAAGGGCACAGAACCAGATCCTTCTGGTAGAAGTGTATCAAGTGATGAAACAGCCAAAGAAATTCTCAATCTGGTTGAAAAACAGGACAAATCGTTTATTTTTGCTTTTCCAAACTCCACCCATTCGCCGTGGAATTTGGATCATTACCCCAACTCAACCTTGGAATTAATGAATGAGAATGTGAACACTCAAGAAAAAACTCGATTACTGGCATATACCAATGCCCTGAATCATGTTGATGGGTTGTTTGAAAAATTAGTACAAACGTTTTCAGAATCGACAGAAAAGACCCTGTTGGTCGTCATTGGGGACCATCAGCCTGGGATGAGGTTTTTTGGTAAAAACTTAACTGATTCTCCAGTTTATTCTAAGTTCATTAACCACACACTCAACAAATATAAAACCACGTTCGTTGCTTGGTCAAATTATCCGCTTGATGATGACAGCGATATCAACATTAGCATGAATTTAATCCCGGCATTTATCATAAATAATACCGGATTGAAAGCAGATGGTTTTATGAAGTTCGTGGTTATTCTAAAAGAACATTTTGATGTGATTTCTCAAATATATAAGCTTAGAGAAGGTGATTATATTGAACAGCTCCCTGGCCACGTTAAGGAGTTGATCCGAGATTATAAGACTTTACAGTATGATATTTTGTTTGGTAAGAATTACATTTATCAATTGGACGTTGGTAACTTGCCACCAAAAGCAAAGGACAATTAATCAATTGAAGCGGTGTTTCTCATCTGGTTGAGTTCGCTATATAAGACTTGGGTGTATGAATTAATGACTTCAATTTGATCAGCAGACAGAGGCTGGATCTCAATCTGTGTTTGTTCCGGTATATTAAATTGGTTGGTTTGTCGCAGTAATTTATTTTTGGATTCTAAGCTACCCCCAGTTTTGTATTCTGAGTCCATGCAGGTTAATGGTGAATGCAGCATTTCTGTGTAGTTCTGACTAACCAGTTTTAGAATCGAATTTAGGTGTTGCTCTGGATGAGAGCATAAATCTGCATAGTTAAGCAAGTAATCGATGTCTTCAAAATCGTTAACCAGACTTTGGTTGACCGTCTTCCATTGTTTACTGACTTGTTCTGTCTTGTTAGAAGAAATTAAAGCATTCCAATTTTTAGGTTTGACTCCCCACCATTGATCACTACTTGAGTTATTTTCATGTTTTTTTAACAATGAAAATACATTTGCAAGGGGGTTTCTGATCAATGCAACAATTTTGCATGTCGGAAATATTGTTTTAAGCCACTTGATTCGAACGGTGTTGTAAGGGTTCTTATTCATCAGCACCGGGGTAGATATGGCGGCTTCGGATATTCTTTGCATGAGTAATTGTTGATCGAGAGGATCAAAATCAACTGCTGAAATGAAATGCCCCATTTTACCTTGGTACTTCTGATAAATATCACCACATGGTTTTGCTGTTGGAGTAAATGGAGGGTCATCACCCCAGAAAAACTTACCTTCAGGCAAAAAGGGGTTGGTGACTGTGGGCTGTTGCATCAACAATCTATTGAGCAGTGATGTTCCGGACTTCTGTAGCCCAACGATGAATATTAGTTTCATAATAAAAAAGGCCCACTTAAAAAGCGGGCCTTACATTCATATTTGAATGGTGTTTGAATTATAAACCGATGAAAGTGGTTCTTCTAGATTCAAACTCGTCAACAAATACTGTTTGACCTTCAGCAACGTTTTCTGGGTTGTTAACGTTACCAATTCTGGCTTCACTGATTCCACCAGACCAAGCAGCCATATCAAGACCAGATAAGTCAACTACAGGAGTAGCACCTTCAGTAGCAGCATCAACCCACAAACGGAAAGTACCAGTTGTCATGTTAACGTAATACTCAACTCTGTTTGGACCATCAGCTAAAGGCACATCATATTTGTTCAATGTGTTGGCTTGGTTGCCATCTCTTACGTAACCTTTGATAGAGTATCCACCAGCAGTATTTTCAAGTTTAAATTGAACCATACCAACATTTGGACAAGTACCTACAGTACATTGTGCATTGTGGATTTTAAGACGTCTGTTGATACCAGAAGTAGGCATAGAGATGCTGTTTGGATCAATATACATAGCAGCTCTGTAGCTTAACTCGTTTGTTGCATTTTGATCAGCAACAAAACTTTTAGTTGTGTGGTTTACTGAAACCGCAACACCACAAGTAGTACCGTTCATCGCAGAAGCTGCAGTAACATTCACGTCACCATTGTCTTGAAAGTTAGACCATACAGCCAAGTTACCATTGTCACACTGACCAAAAGATACAGTGGCAACAGCCATTAAAAATGTTCCTAAAATTAGTTTTTTCATTTGTTCACCTTTATTTAAAGTAGTTAATATTTTACTAGTAACGTGGATGTTATCAAAGATCGGTCAAAAAAAGTTCAAAAAAATTAAATTAATTTATTTTGTTTTGAAAATTGTGAATTAAATCGTGAATGTGGTCTGGCCATTGTACGGTGTTCCGACGTGAATGCGTGTTCTTATTAACAATAGATTTGATATTCATGCGGTGCTTTTCAGTCAGTTCTAACTGCAGGAAGGTAAACAGTTGATTCAGCGATTGATCGAGGTCATTGATAAATTCATCATGATCCAAAGTCAACCATTGTGTAGGTGGTATGACATGCTTACACTTGTGAATGGTCTCTAGGTTTTCAAAATACCTGACTACATGTTGTTCGCCGAGAGGTTCTTGCCAATAATGGGCAAAGGCAGCAATGTTGTCATAAATATTCCTTTTCACATGGATCACCCTAAATTGCTCTTTGAACATGTTAATCATATTTTCAAAGACCCAAGGATGCTTCCTGATGATTCTGGTACTGCCACCGCCTTTTTTGTCGCCCAATACTCGCAACTGATTCACGCTTCCTTGATAACTATCAGGTATGTTGTAGCGATAGCCTGTGTTGGTCCAGTTCTTCTCATATTGGCTTAAAGCACTGTGCAAGGTCAGTTTACATATGTCAGTATTTGACAACTTAAAATCGACCATGAGTTTGGGCACATTGATCTCATTGGCAATGGCCGCTTCAGCATGCGAATCAATGATGGCCCCTATGATGCTGTGACCACTGTGCGCATGCCCGAGGAACATCACGTACTTTTCTAAATACTGAAACTGATTATCATCAACACTTGCCAGCATTTGCTGTAATTCATTGGAGTCAATTTTTAAAGTCATTGATTGTCCGGGGTTTCAAAGGCAGCTTTTAACTGGTTATATAAAACAACTTCATCTTTACATAATTCGTTGATCATATTTTCTTCTTGTTCGGTGAAGCTGAAGTAGTTCTTTTTATGCAGACCCACTACGTTTGCTTTTTCGGCATGTTTGGGAACCTTTAACCGGTCAAACAAAATTTGACTGCTTTGATCGAAGCTCTCAGTGAATAAAACAAAGTCAAATTGATCAAGCGTTGACCACAATAAATGTTGTTTGGCCTGAGCGCTTAGTTTTTTAAGTTCACCCTTTAAATATAAATAATTTGCGATAAACCAATCAAACTGACTATGAACTTTTTCAACTTCATTGATCCAGCTTGCAAAAGAGACCGTTTTTTCATTGATGTTAACCATGTGATTGTTGTATTGGTTAAAGCGACTTATCTCCCACTTAATGGGGTCTCGAAAATAAACAATTTCTACCGGTTTTTTGTGACTAACCAAATGTTTGGTTTGATAGTTTACTTGGTGTCCAAAAATGACTTTTGCCTGGTTTCTTTGCTCTGCTGTACGCTCAGGAAATGGTTTTAAGCCTTTTTCTGCGGCCCATTTATGACCTTTGTTTGCTAGATGAATGAAATCCACTTGATCATTCATGTGCTTTTGTAAATGTATTCTTATCGATGTACCCGCTGTTTTGGGAATATGTGAGATAATTAAAATTTCTTCTTGCATAAAAGGGACGAAGTGGTTTTTGAATTTGAATAAACGTCTAATTGTACAAGTAACACACTCGGAATTTTCAATGAATTTATATTTTTATTATGATCAGTGATGACTGGGTGAGTTCAATGACATGTAAACGCTTACAGTTGAACTTCATAGACTATATAGGGTTGGAATTTAATTGAACGATATTTTTGACAAATTGATAATCATTAGAGATCAATGAAATACAGAAAAGAAATTGATGGCTTAAGAGCGATTGCTGTCATCCAAGTCATACTTTTCCATTCAGGGCTGTCATTATTTAGTGGTGGGTTCATTGGTGTCGATGTGTTTTTTGTGATCAGCGGTTTTCTCATAACAACGCTGTTAACTGACGAGATTAAACAAAACAAATTCTCATTGACTCGTTTTTATATTCGACGAGCCAATAGATTGCTGCCCGCATTATTTGTAGTTCTGTTGTTTACTACCGTGTTGGCTGGTATTTTTTTAAACCCTAACTCATTCAAAGACTACAGTTTAAGTTTAATCAACGTTAATACATTCACTTCTAACTTTTATTTTTTATTCAACAGCGGGTATTTTGCTTCAGATGCCATTGAATTGCCGTTGCTACACACTTGGACATTGGCAGTAGAAGAACAGTTTTATTTATTGTTTCCATTGTTTTTAGCGGCAGTTGGGGTAAAAGCGAAAAACAAGGTGCTTAGGTGGTTGATTTTGATCTCTGTCATTTCATTTTCGATTGCACTTTACTTACAAGCAAAGCATTTAGTCTATGCGAACTTCTATCTTATTTTTAGCAGGGCGTGGGAGTTGTTGTTAGGAGCCATGCTGGTTTTCATTGATGGCAATTCAATTGAAAAAAAACTGCCCCTTGTCATGAGGAAATTGTTGGCTTGGTTAGGATTGTTCATGATCTTGGTGGCCGGTATGATATTGTCTGAAGACTCGCCTTTCCCAGGTTGGTTAACGCTGTTGCCAGTACTTGGTACAGCTATGATCATATTTTTTATAAGTGACAATTCCTTGTTGAGTAAAGTGTTGAGCTTTAAATGGTTGGTTTTTGTTGGCCTGATATCTTATTCGTTGTACCTTTGGCACCACCCAATATTGTCATTCATTAACTTGAGATCAGTTGGGAATCCCACCCAGATAATGGTGTTGTTAGGTGTGATTTTGTCTTTTGTTTTGGCCTATTTAAGTTGGCAATTCGTTGAAAAACCATTCCGCAGCTCAGGGCAAAAATCAAAGAGCCACTTTCGTGCCTTCGCAGCAGTCAGTTTTTTGCTTTTGTTGCTTGGATCATGGGGTTATTTTACAGATGGCGCACCACAAAGATTTTACAACAATGCATATGCAAGTACATTGACCAAGAGTCCAATTAAAACGACATGTCATGCCAAGGAGTCAAACGTCATCCCACCAAAGGAATCTTGTCGGTATTTTGGTGAGGAGATTACTTGGGCGGCACTGGGTGACAGTCACGTTGCTGAACCAGCCTATGTGCTGGCAAAAAAACTGGAACCTAGGGATCAAGGAATCTTACACTTAAGCTTTGGTAATTGCCCACCAGCCTTTCAACTGGAGTTGGTTTCCCCTGTTGGTTGCTCTCAATGGACTACAGATGCGATTGACTTAATCATTCAAGATCCAGTGATTGAACACGTTGTGATTGCATATCGGTATTCTAAATATCTATTTGGAAGGAACAAGCCCACATACCCAGAATTACCAGCCGGGTCACCGAAAAAACTATTCGATAGCTCTTTAAATATAAATCCTGAAAGGGCCAGAGAGCAAATTTGGATGGGTCTGAAATCAATGATTGAAACGTTGAATCAAGCGGGAAAAATAGTCTATGTGGTTTATCCTATTCCAGAATTGCCCGTAGATATCAATGAAGCCATTTTTCCTGATTCGGTATTCAGTGATTCGACCGCATTTGACCTTAATAAGACAGTGACAAAAGAATACTACTTCAAGCGCAATGAATTTATCATTAATAAGTTAAACACCTTGGCTTATGATCATAATTTAATTGCAATTAAACCATTCAGTATTTTTTGTTCCGATGGGTTTTGTCCGGCAATATTAGATGAGAATGCTCTTTATTTCGATAGCAATCACCTGAGTTTAAAAGGGGCTGAAATTTTAATTCGTTCCATAAAGTTCGTTGAACCATAATATAATGTGCACCAAGCATCAATTGAATGACTCCATTGATGAAATTTATATTTCCACTACATCAGAATACCTTAATATATGAAAAATCGACTCGGCATTATTTTTTGCAATGAACAAGGCATCATCGAAAATCAGAGCCTGTTACTGGTGCAATCGATCAAACAATATTTAAAGCATCAAGAAATAAAAGTCTTTTCATGTTCGCCTAGGAAAAACCATCAACCTTCAGTCAAAACCCAATCTGAAATGGTTGCCGAAGGTGTCATTCAAGTCAATCAAGTTCTCAATACTGAACTTATTGATTACCCAATTGCAAACAAAGTGTTGGCCAGTAAATACATCGAAGACAATCACCCGGAAATCAGTTCTTTGATGTTTGTGGACACAGACACTGTGTTTGTGAATTCAATCGAAAAATTGATGGCGACAGAAGGTTCCATGCTTTTTCTGCGACCTGTTGATAACAAAGGACCTGGTTCGTCAGGCCAAGAGGATCCCAATGATGCGTTTTGGCAACAGGTTTTTGGCCTATTTGAAATGCCTGTACCAGAATCGTTTATTCAGACTACAGTGAGGCAAGAGATGATCAGGCATTATTTCAATGCAGGGTTTATTTGGGCTCACAACTTGCCTGGTTTTTTCTCCCAGTGGTATGATGACTTTATGAAAATTATTGCGTCTGAATTACGTCCCTTTGGTTACAAGTCCAGAGACGGTGATGACTTCAGGTGTCTTGATCAAGTTGCGTTGGCTGTTACCGCGAACAGGTATGCAAATCAACTACAAGTCCTTCCAGATACCTATAATTACCCCATTCCTTTTAGACCCATGATGATGCCAAGAAACAGTCACCCCGCATTGGGCGATCTGGTACATATTCACTATCATAAATGGTTTCAACATCCTGGGTTTTTAGAACATGTGACTTGTGATGAAGATAAACAAACTGCACAATACCAATGGTTAAAAGCACACTTGCCATTACAGCCTCCGATTGAAGATGAGTTTAAGTGTTAAGGATTGTAGTTTCTTAAGTACTTAGTGTTTGTGGCGTTGTTAAGCGCATAAAAATTATGACAAGAGGTCACTTCAGTTGCGAAAGCGTATACAATCTATGGACTCTTAAATCATCTAATTGCTGTACAACATGACAAATAAAACTTTATACCTTGTTGATGGATCATCCTATCTTTTTCGAGCTTTTTTTTCACCGGGATTAAATCGACTGAAGAGTAAAGAAGGTCACCCAACGGGTGTTATGTATGGCGTAACCAATATGTTACAACGGATGCTGGATGATTATGACCCTGAGTACATGGTGGTGGTGTTTGATGCCAAAGGTAAAACCTTCAGACATGACATGTATGAAGCATATAAAGCCAATCGACCGCCTATGCCTGATGATCTGCGTATGCAATTGCAACCCACCAAAGACCTGATCAGCGCTTTAGGCATGCCGATGTTGGAGATCCCTCATGTAGAAGCAGATGATGTGATTGGTACTTTGGTGAAAAAAGCAGAGGATTTGGGTATTGAAACATTGGTTTCAACCAGCGATAAGGACTTGGCACAATTGGTTTCTGATCATGTGACTTTGGTCAATACCATGTCCGATTATGTGATGGATCAGGCAGGGGTCATGGAAAAATTTGGTGTCAGGCCTGATCAAATCATTGACTATTTAGCGCTGATTGGTGACTCATCAGATAACATTCCAGGTGTCAACAAAGTTGGGCCCAAGACGGCTGTTAAGTGGCTGCAAGAATATGAAACCATAGATAACATCATTGCTCATGCTGATGATTTTAAGGGCAAAGTAGGTGAGTACCTGCGAGCAGGCATTGATCAATTGCGCCTGTCCAGAGAACTGGTAGTGATTAAGAAGGATTGTGAGGTTGATTATCAATTTGGGGATTTTAAACTGGGAGAAAAGGATGTTCCTAAACTGAATGAGATTGGGCAAAAATTCGATATGAAGCGTTTTGCTGAATTGGATTTAAGTGCAGAGCAGGCCGAAGAGCCACAGCCAAAAATAGCCTACACCTGTATCCAAGATATGACAACATTGCAAACTTGGCTAGCAGGCATCAAACAAGCTGGGTTGGTTGCCTTTGATTTAGAAACAGATTCTCTCAATCCGATAGGTGCAAACATCATAGGGCTGTCATTTGCTTATGAAGCAGAAAAGGCTGCCTATGTACCCATTGCCCATGAAACTTCAGAGACGCAGTTGCCATTAGACGATGTTTTGGCAGCAGTCATTCCTGTATTAGAGTCAGTAGACGTGGTTGGCCAGCACTTTAAATATGATCTTAATGTGTTGTCAAATTATCAGTTGAATATAGGCAGCCAGAAGTTTGATACCATGTTGGAGTCTTATGTGCTCAATGCATCTGCCACTAGACACGACATGGATTCATTGGCGAATTTATACTTAGGTAAAAAGACGGTCAAGTATGAAGATATTTGTGGCAAAGGTGCCAAACAAATTCCATTTGCGCAAGTGAGTATGAGTGATGCCACGCACTATGCAGCGGAAGATGCAGATATCACTTTACAATTACACCATGCACTGTGGAAGCAACTTGAAGCGGCTGAACAAAAAAAGGTGTTTACTGATTTAGAAATGCCATTGGTATCCGTTTTAGCCAGAATGGAGCAAACAGGTGTTTTGCTAGATCGGGTTGAACTGGCTAAACAAAGCAAGCATTTAGAATTGAGCATGAATAAGTTACAACTTGAAGCCTTTGAATTGGCAGGTAAAGAATTTAATTTAGGCTCACCCAAACAATTACAAGTGATCTTGTTTGAAGAACAGGGCATTCCTGTATTGAAAAAAACAGCCACTGGTCAAGCTTCGACTGCAGAGGATGTGTTACAGGATCTTTCAGCAGATTATGAATTGCCAGCGGTGATTTTAAAATACCGTTCATTGAGTAAATTGAAAAGTACTTATACCGATAAACTGCCCTTAGAGATTAACCGCAAAACCGGACGGGTTCACACTTCATACCATCAAGCGGTTGCCATCACTGGTAGACTTTCGTCATCTAATCCCAATTTACAAAACATTCCGATTCGCACCGAAGAAGGTCGGAAAGTGAGAACGGCATTTATCGCCCCGGAAGGTTGGCAGTTGATGGCAGCTGATTACTCTCAAATCGAGCTGCGTATCATGGCTCATTTATCGCAAGATACCCATTTATTAAATGCATTCAATCAGGGGGTTGATGTTCACAGCCAAACAGCCGCTCAAGTTTTTGATACCGCTATAGATCAAGTCAGTGGTGAGCAACGGAGGGCGGCCAAAGCCATCAACTTTGGACTCATGTATGGTATGAGCGCATTTGGATTAAGCAAACAGTTGCACATCAGTCGAAAAGAAGCATCCAACTATATGAAACAATACTTTGCCCAATACCCAAAGGTAAAAGGCTTCATTGACTCGGTCAAGCAGCAAGCAGCAGATCAAGGATATTTGGATACTTTGTTTGGTCGTCGACTGTATTTTCCTGAAATCAATAATCGCAATGCCAGGGTACGTGCTGGTGCTGAACGAGCTGCCATCAATGCACCGATGCAAGGGACGGCTGCAGACATCATTAAAAAAGCCATGATAGAAGTGGATCAATGTTTACAAGGTGCCACCGATATCAGGGTCATTATGCAAGTCCATGATGAGTTGGTCTTTGAAGTTAAACAGGATGTGGCTGACCAGTGGGCCGAAAAAATCAAAACCATCATGGAGCAAGTGGTCAAACTAGATGTACCTTTAGTTGTTGATTATGGTATAGGTGAAAATTGGGATCAGGCCCATTGAGGGGTTTCCTTCGAGGCCACTTCTTTCTGCTTCGCAGAAAACCGTAACCTCTTCGGAGGCTTTAATGAGTTGACCTGATAGACTCGCTTTGCTCGCAATGTGTCAACATGGGTCTGGTTTCCTTCAAGCCACTTCTTTCTGCTTCGCAGAAAACCGTAACCTCTTCGGAGACTTTAATGAGTTGACCTGATAGACTCGCTTTGCTCGCAATGGGTCAACATGGGTCTGGTTTCCTTCAAGCCACTTCTTTCTGCTTCGCAGAAAACCGTAACCTCTTCGGAGAATTTAATGAGTTGACCTGATAGACTGACTTTGCTCGCCAAGTGAAATTCGGTGGTGAATTTTTTAATTATTGAATGTTCTTTAATGTCTATATCAATGACAAGACCTTGTTTTTAAAGGGCTTAGGAAGGATTAAGAAATTATCGAAAACAAGGCAAAGAAAAGTGGGAGTCAATGCAGATAATTATTCTGAAAAAATGAGAATTAATTATTGACAGCTACATTTTTATGCACAGACCGTAACTGTATTGACATAAAACAAGAATTTAGACTTAATCGTTTGATTGTTACTTTCGCTAATTGTCGTAAGTGTTTGATATATATCATAAATGCAACATGGTTAAAATTTAACCAAACTGTCTTGAGCTTAACGAATCCTGATCAAAAGCACCCAAAATCCAAAGTTATAAACAAAGTTATCCACAGCTTTTGTGGATAAGTAACGGCGCTATTAAAATCAAACGCATAAGTACTTGTTTTTCATTGCTATTTAATACTCAAGTACATTTTAAGAGCCAATAATATGATCAGTACCGCAAATAATTTTTTCATAATTGGGATGGGTAATTTGTGGGTTAAGTTGGCACCTATTTTTGTAGTCAAAACACTTCCCAGTGTAATGGCTAGGGTGGCTGGCCAATATATGAATCCCAGCGTATGATCAGGCAATTTAGATTGAGTATTGTTTTGCAGAATGAAGATAAAACATGATGCCAATGCAATCGGCAAACCAATACTTGCGGCAGTAGCAATGGCATTTCTGATGTTAATTTGATGCCATGTTAGATAGGGAACGGTTAATGAACCACCACCTATAGCTATCATCGATGAGATAGCCCCAATTAAAAACCCGACAATTATCAATTCCTGTGACTTGATAGAACACGAGCTTTTGTTTGATGGCCCAAACCCAACCAACATATGTAAAGCAATGATAAACATCAGCACAAAAAAGATGATGGCGATTAATTCGCCTGAAATTTGTAAAACGAAATAAGTGGCTAAAGCAGAACCAACCAAAACTGCTGGGCTGATCCTGAAGGTGATGGGCCAAATAATGGCCTGGTGTTTTTGATGAGCGTAAATACTAAACAAGGCATTGAATACGATGCATGACATGGAAGTTGCCAAAGCCATGTGTACCAAGATTTGAGGTTCAAACTGTTGCCATAAAAAAAAGGCAGCCAATGCCGGAACCAGTATGGCGCCGCCGCCAATACCAAATAGTCCAGCAAACAGCCCAGTTATCATACCTAATATTGAAAGCAAGAATAGGCTGGTAACAGTCATCAGGTTAATATTGCAAGGATGGTTTTATCTTTTTCTACCAAACAAGGTTTTCCATATGGCATTAACGGCTTTGGTGGTGAGGCGACGTTGCATTGATTTGCCTAATTTGGTCATGAATGAATCTGCAGGTCTACCCGGTCGGCGTTTAGGCTTCTCACGTGCTGCTTTTTTTGCTTCGAGTTCCAGTCGTGCTTGTTCCTTGGCTTTTTGTTCAGCCAAAGCGGCTTTGCGCTTGGTTAATTTTTCATGAGCCGATTCACGATCTAAGTCGGTGTCATATTTACCCCCGACCGGTGATCTTTGTAAAACCAACTTACGCTCAGCGTCAGTGGCAGGTGCCATGCGGCAGCGTGGTGGTGCAATTTTGACTCTTTCCACCACAGATGGAGCACCTTTTTCTTCCAAGGTTGAGACCAAGGCTTCTCCGACACCCAAAGCTGTAATAACAGCGGCTGTATCAAAGTGCGGATTTGGTCGGAATGAATCAGCGACTGCACGTATGACCTTTTTGTCTTTAGGCGTATAGGCGCGTAAAGCGTGTTGTACTTTGTTACCTAGTTGACCCAATATATCCTCAGGAATATCGCCAGGTGATTGGGTACAAAAATACACCCCAACACCTTTTGATCTGATCAGTCTAGCCACTTGTTCTATGCGCTTTAAAACCTCTTTAGGTGAATCTTCAAAGATCAAATGGGCTTCATCAAAAAACAGCACCAGTTTAGGTAAAGGCTGATCTCCCACTTCAGGTAAGGTTTCGAATAATTCTGTCATTAACCACAGTAAAAACGAGGCGTAAAGTTGGGGTTTCATCATCAGTTCACGTGATTCCATGATACTGATGATGCCTTTGCCTGACATGTCTTGGCGCATTAAATCAGCCAATTGTAGCGCAGGTTCTCCAAATAATTCATCGGCGCTTTGTGACTCCAAATTTAACAGACGACGTTGTATGGCGCCTATGGATGCACTGGTGATGCGGCCATAATCATTAGAAATTTCTTTGTGGTTATCGCCCATGAAACGCAATAAAGTCTTAAGGTCTTTAAGATCCAATAGCGCCATGTTGTTAACTTCGGCATATTTAAAGGCCACTGAAATGACGCCCTCTTGAACATCTGACAATTCAAGTAAGCGACTTAAATACATTGGGCCAATCTCTTGTATGGTGGTACGAACTGGGTGACCATGCTGTTTGAAAATGTCCCAAAAGATCGTAGGTGAACCTTCATACCGGTAATTTTGTATGCCCAACTCTTTGGCACGATTATCAAGGAATTCTTTTTGCTTGCCCGCTTGTGATAATCCTGACACATCTCCTTTGATGTCAGTGATAAAAACCGGAACGCCCAGTTCAGAGAAGTTTTCTGCCAAAACTTGTAGTGTGACTGTTTTACCCGTGCCTGTTGCTCCGGTTATCAGGCCATGACGATTGGCAAAATGACCTAAAATGTATGTAGGTTTCTTATCAGGTCCTTGCCCTTGTCCAAAGTGTAAATGTTGAGTGTTCTCAGTCATAGTATTTGTTATTTTTCTTGATATTGTGTTTTCAGCCAATTAAATACAGCCGCCATTCCTAAGGCTTCACCACCTTCGGTTCCACCTGTGCGGTCGCCAAAATTCCAGCCATATGTATCCACATGAACCCAAGCTATGTCAGGATCGACAAAATGCTCTAAAAACAGTGCAGCAGTTATGCAACCTGCCTGAGGTATTGAGCCGGTGTTAGATAGGTCGGCTATGGTTGATTTGATGTATTTGTTGTAACTTTGTTGTAAGGGTAGAGGCCAGGTTTCATCATGCGTTAATTGGCCACTTTCATAAATTTTTTCGCTGATTTCTTTGCGGTTACTGAAAACAGGAGTTACTGTTGGACCCATAGCCACTCGAGCGGCGCCTGTTAAAGTGGCAAAATCAATCACCAACTCAGGTTTTGATTCACAAGCATAAGTCAGTGCATCGGCCAAAATGACTCGACCTTCAGCATCTGTGTGACCAATTTCAATGGTTTTTCCAGAGCGGGTTTGTGCCACATCACCTTGTCGATAAGCATTACCAGCCACGGCATTTTCAACGGCAGGGATCAACACCTGAAGACAGACAGGCAAATTGTGGTCAATGATCAATTGAGCCAAGCCCAGTACATGTGCACCGCCTCCCATGTCTTTCTTCATCCAGCGCATAAACTGAGAGGATTTCATGTTGGTACCACCCGTATCAAAACACACACCTTTACCCACCAGTGATATTTTTGGGTTTTGGTCGTTTCCCCAATTCAACTCAATGAGGCGAGGTGCCTTATGGCTGGCACGACCCACTATATGAATGGATGGAAAATTTTCTGTCAATAATGCCTCACCTATGATTTCAGTGAATGTGGAGTGGTTATGTTCCGCAAATGACTCGGCAAACTCAGACAATTCGGTCGGTCCCATGTCATCGGCTGGTGTGTTGATTAAATCCCGAACGATACCTGTTGCTTTGATGGTGGCTAATTCATTCAAATGATCTACCGGGTTTTTAATGACCAATACAGCAGCCTCTTCGCTCTTTTGATATCGGTCAAAACGATAGCTGCCAAATCCCCATGCCAATATAACAGCAGCCGTGATTTCAGCGATCTTGCATTCAATGTGATAGTTGCCATTTGGAAAATCTTTGCAAGCATGGCAGAAACTGTAAGGGTTTAAATCATCTGGAACCAATAAGTAGACACAAGCCATGCTGCCACTGGCTTTATAGTCAATCAACACCTGCCCCGAATTTTTGCCGAAGTCCTGATTGTTGGCTACAGCTTGTAAGTAATTATTTTGTGCTTCAAGCCAAGTTGAATACGTACTTTTTACAATGGGAACTATGGCTGTAGAAGGACCTTGAAAGTCTGTGTTTATGTATTGTGTCATGAATCAGTTAAATTGGGGAATTCAATGATTATACTCAAGGCTTATATTAATATCGAGGGTTTATCAGTTGTTAACATTCAAACAGCACATCACAAGGGTTTAAGTTGATCAGCCAGTTGGTTATCAATTAAGAGTCTGGTAAATACAAATAAATGACTGGGTGTTTTATTGAGGTTTGTAAAGCATTTCCTGATGTGGGATTTGGTCTTCTAAGTAATATTTACCGGTATTGATAAAGCCTAAATCGTGATAAAAATGAGTCAAGTAGGATTGGGCTGAAATGATCAGTGGGAAAGATGGGAATGCTTGTAAAGATAATTCTATGGCCTTTTTCATCAAGGCTCGGCCCAATTTTTCATGGCGGTGATGGTGATCGACCACCACCCGGCCTATGCTACTGAATTGGTTTGAATTTTGTTCGGGGCTAAGAATTCGAGCATAAGCCAGGATTTGGTCTTGGTCATTTTTTTGATACAAGTGCAATGCGCTTTGATCCAAATTATCCAGATCTTGATAAGCACATTGCTGTTCAAGCACAAACACTTGATTGCGCAGTTTAAGTATTTGATATAAACAGTCTGTGCTTAGATCAGTAAATGATTTACATGCATAGTGTTTGTTATTCAAAGCCATGTTCGAAAATGACGTCATCATTCATTGCAACGGGTAAAGGCCAGACGTAGGCCCCTCTAGAACGAGTGAACACTGCCAAAGTGGTCGCACCACGGTCGATCGTCATGTCCCAAATCATGACCGAAGGCAAGCCATTGTCAAATCTGAACCAGGTTGGTTCGTCATCACCTATATTTTCAGTATAGTACAAGCCCCAATCAGTGCCAGCGAAAACCATGGAAGGAATGTTGGGGTTCACCATGACGCTGTCAACTGGGATATTGGGTAGATTACCAGATTTATCCTGCCAATCAAAAGTTGAACAATTGGCATCACATGATATTTCAAATAAATGTCCTGGTGTGGTTGGGGTGTTTTGATCGAAACCACCCACTGCGGCATAACCTATGGTGGCGATATCGCCTGCCGTCACAACGTCAAGTATGGGGCGATTAGGCAGTACAGCATTCCCATCAGTTACATTAACCCAAGTGGCTGAGTTGCTGGTCCCAGCACCCATATTAAAACCATAATAAACATTGCCATCATTGGTACCAACTATGGCAACACTGGCATCAGTGAAACCGTAATGCATTTGATTGATGATTGATCGATTGCCTAAGTTATTCTTGGTTAAGTCAGGACTGTTGACATACCATGAACCATTACTCAGTCCACCGTTGGTGGTTTCCCAAATGCGATAAGTTCCAGCCATCAGTTGATTACAAGAACTGACTGAACAATCATGTTTATTCAAGTGAAATGGGAAAATAAAGGGTACGCGACTGTCTCCCGACCATGGATTAGCAAAATTGCTGTAACTTCCAAACGGTCCTGTTGTGCTGATACGCATGTTTCCAAATTGAGACTCCACATAGACTCGCTGACCATTGATGGGCTCAATGGTTGCATAGATACCATCACCACCATTGACTTGTGTCCATGGTTTGGCCTCAAAAGGCTCGCTGGTGGTGTCCCACTGAACAACTGAAGAACCATTGTCTTGTGCGCCACCAACAGCAAAACGAACATCAGAATTCATAAAATCAGCACTGATATCACCGGAATAAAACTCTATCGTGTTAATGGTGTTATTTAATTGGGTGTATTCGATATTACGGGCATTGGCTTCATCGGCATTACTGGTGTAATAAACGCCGCCGTCTGATCCTACCAATAATTGGGTGGGGTCGCCAGCAACATAGGTTCTGGCATGATGATCAACATGTACAAAATCACCTGAATCAGGACCGCCAGAATAACCACAAGTGCTGTTGGTAAAAGTGTCTCCACCATTGCCTGATTTGAATAAATCAACAGCAGACAAGAACAGTTCATCGGGATCATCTGGAGCTATGCTCATGCCCATGTCATACCAAGCTTGTGAGCCACTGCCACTGCATCCAAGAAAATCACTGTTGGTGGCCACTTGCAGCCAATTCAATCCGCCATCTGAAGTTTTCCAAACACCCTTAACTGAATAGTTTTCTATATCAGCTACTTGTGCATATAAAACATCATTGTCAGAAGGTGCCATAGCCAAGTCAATTCGACCGATTTGGTTGGTTGGGAACGGCGTGCCGCCACCGGTACCTGCAGGCCAGCCATTGCTGCCAGTGGTGACCAAATTCCATGTTGGGCAGCCTGAGCTTGGAAAGGCAGCTTTATAAATACCATTGGCTCCATTCAGGTTTAAATCGGGTTGGACAGTGGTGTTGTGTCCTCTGGTTCCAATGGCGACATAAATATCAGCATTGAGGCCATCAAAGGCAACTTCTAATCCAGTGACATCTTGTCTTTGCGTATCAAAAGAGTTGGTCAAGCAGGCATCTGTCCAATCGACGCCATCATTGTATGAAAAGAACAGTCCGGTTTTGGTACCGACCACAATATGAGTTGAATCTAATGGGTTGGTTCTGACCCGACCAATGGCTTGGTACTGAGGAAATTCGCCAGCAGGTTGATCTCGGTATGGAGCGAACTCTTCTTCACCCAGAACTTCCCAAGATAGCCCCGCATCTTTTGAACGCAATAAGCCAGCACTGCCAAATGAATATGATCCATATCGTAAATCACCAGTACCGGCATAAATGATGTCAGAATCATTCGGGTCCAAATATAAATCGCCAATCGCTGAACCATTGATTTCGGTATGATCTGTCACCACTTGCCAAGAGGTGTCTTCATCACAACAATCAACTGTTTTCCACACACCGCCCCCATCAACGCCAATATAAGCCACACTTTCATCGTTTGGATTTGAAACAATCACATTAACCCGCCCCGAATAAGCTCTATTGGATGGATTGCCTAAGGGTTTTGGTCCAAGAGCAGTGAAGGCATTGGGATCAAGTCCGCCAAGTAAATCGCGCTGATGATTTTTCCTAGAAGGTGCTTTTTTTACATTTTTCAAATGACCTTTTTTGGCCTCAACCATCCAACTTTGAGAATATTGAAAAGTTGGATAGCTATAACGAGTAGCCCAATAATCGCCACGCACAGGTTTGTAGAAGTCAGCCATATCACTGTGATCATTGTGGTCATTACAACCGGCTAATACTGAAACTGCAATAAAAATAAATAGTGTTTTTTTCATAATGATATCTTCGGAAAATGTTTAGCTGTAAGTTGAGGATTGAGGGCTTTATGTTCCATGGCTGACTCAATCAAATTCATGGTTAAATTAACCGCCCCTCGGTTTTGTTCTACCAATTTGCGGGCAGCTTTGCCCATTTCTATACGGGCTGTTTTGTTTTCTATGAGGTATTCCATGCTGCGAATGATATCATTGGCATCATGCACAGTTTGTGAACCACCACAAGCATTTAGTATTTGTGTGATTTCAGTGAAATTATGGGTATTGGGGCCAACCAAAACAGGCAAAGAAAAGACCGCAGCTTCCAAGACGTTGTGGCCTCCAATATTGGCAATGGAACCACCGACAAAGGCAATGTCAGAAGAGGCATAAAATTCCAGCATTTCACCCATGGTGTCAACCACGAATACGTCACCTTCAATATCACAAAGCCCGATTTGGCTGCGCAATTGAGTGTTAAAACCTTTGTTTCTACAGGCTTGTGTGGTGCTTTGGAAGCGTTCAGGGTGTCTGGGTACAATAACAAGCATCAGTTTGGGGTGCCGCTGTTTTAATACAGCATAAGCATCCAACACTTCAATTTCATCATCTTGATGGGTACTGGCAGCAATCCATACCAACCGACTGTTTTGATAATGTGCTCTTATTTCTTCACCCTTTTCAATGATGTGGTCTTCAATGATGATGTCAAATTTCAAACTACCAACCACAAAAATTTTCTCAGGATAACATCCCAATTGAATCATTCTCTTGGCATCTGTAACTGTTTGTGCAGCTACATAGGCCGTATCATTAAAGGCCTTTGCAGCCAATGACTCAACCCAGCGGTAACCTTTCATGGAAACTTCGGACAATCTGGCGTTGGCTACCACAATAGGAATTTCTCTTTTTTTACAAAACCGAAATAAATTAGGCCAAATTTCGGTTTCCATAATCACAGCCAGGTCGGGTTTGGTTTTGCGTAAAAAGCGCTTGACCGCACCAGGTAAATCATACGGTAAGTAAACGTGAAATACCTGATTGCCAAAAATTTGTTGGACACGATCAGATCCGGTAGGGGTGATGGTGGTTAAGACAAATGAGTACCCTTTATATTTTTCCATCAAAGCTTTAATTAAGGGTATGGCCGCATTCACTTCGCCGACAGAAACAGCATGCACCCAAATAGATTTGGTCTTGAAGTGTGGCGATTTAAACCAACCAAATCGTTCATGCCATCGTTGTAAATATGCTTTGGTTTTAATGCCTCTGGTGGCCAACCTGATTAACACCAAAGGCGTAAGCAAGGTAGTTACCAACGAGTAAACACGAGATCTGAGTTCAAGCTTCATCGCAGTGTTTTCCCATTACTTGCTATTCTTATTGAAGAAGCTTGGTTGTGTCCACCTAACGGCATATCAAGATAATAGTCTATCTGGGAACCCCAAAGTGTTTGAATGTCATGACAATGGGTGGCTGTTTCTTGTCCTTTGATGTTGGCACTGGTTGATACCAATGCCGATCCGACGGCTTCGCATAATGACACCACAGGTGCATGGTTACTGACCCTAACAGCCACAGTGTCAAAGTCTCCAGTTATCCAAGAAGGTGTTAAGTCAGAAGCTGGAAACACCCAAGTATGATGACCAGGCCAAGTTTTTAGAGCACGAGCCAAATCTGTCCTGTCAGCAGGCTTTATCAAGGGCAGGACTTGTTGAATGTGAGAAGCCACAAGAATCAGCCCCTGTTTAACAGAACGTTGTTTTAACCTCAATAATTTGTCTACGGCTGATTCATTTTGATAGTCACAGCCAACACCAAACACACCCTCGGTTGGATAAACCACGACGCCGGCTTGTTGAATAACCATAGCGGCTTGTTGAATCGATTGACCAATCATTGACATGTTTTATTTCTTAGCAATCTTCTTTGTTGCTTTTTTCTTAGTAGTGGTCTTTTTCTTGGCAGTCTTTTTCTTACTCGCCTTCTTCGATGTTTTCTTTTTAGTTGCAGTTTTCTTAGCTACTTTTTTGGCTACTTTCTTCTTGCCTCTTCTTTTCTTTTCGGGGGCTTTGGCTAAAATCTCAATACATTCTTCATGAGTCAGCGCTTTGGGGTCCTGATCTTTGAGGATTTTACCGTTTTTATTGCCATCAGTGACATAAGGGCCCCAACGCCCGTTGAGCACTTGAATGCCATCGTCAAAAGTCTGAATAATGCGATTAGCATCAGCGATTTTCTTTTCAGTGATTAACACCAACGCTTCTTCAAAAGTGATGGTGTAGGGGTCACCTTGATCCTTTTTGATGCTAACGAATTTATTACCGTATCTCACATAAGGGCCAAAACGTCCAATATTGGCTGAAACTTTTTCACCTTCAGTTGTTTCACCTAAATCTCTGGGTAAATCAAATAAAGCCAAAGCTTCTTCATAAGTGATGGTATCCAATTTTTGGCCGGGTAAAAGTCCAGCAAATTGTGGTTTATCTTCGTCATCACGGGTTCCAATTTGGACAAAGGTACCATACTTGCCAATGCGAACTGACATTGGTTTACCTGATTTTGGATCGATACCTAATTCACGTTTGTATTGAGCTTCATCTCGTGAAACAGACTCTTCTTTTTCTTCAACCAACTTGATAAAAGGTTCCCAAAACTCTTTCATCAGGGGTTTCCAGTCTTTCTCGCCTCGTGAAACCGCATCTAAAGCATCTTCAAGTCTGGCTGTGAAGTCATAATCTACATAGTTGGTGAAATGAGTTTCAAGAAAACGAGCCACTACTTTACCCACATCAGTTGGGATGAATCGTTTGCTTTCAAGCTCCACATAATCTCGGTTGAGTAGGGTTGAAATAATGCTGGCATAAGTCGATGGTCGTCCTATGCCATATTCTTCAAGTGCCTTAACCAATGAAGCTTCTGAATATCTGGGTGGTGGTTCGGTAAAATGTTGAACGCCATTAATTTCACTGACATTAACCACATCGCCTTTTTTCAAGTTTGGTAACAAGTTTTCCTTGGTGTCCTTTTTGACATCGTCCATGCCTTCTTCGTAGACGGATAAAAACCCTTTTACTAATACAGTTGAACCCGTAGAGCGCAAATTATGTTGGTCACCAAAAGTGAAATCAGCCGAGACTGTACCAATGGTGGCGTTGATCATTTGACTGGCTAATGTTCTTTTCCAAATTAAATCATATAATCTGAATTGATCGTGGTCTAAATATTTCTTGATATCTTTTGGCGTCAATTCGGCAGATACAGCTCGTATGGCCTCATGCGCTTCTTGGGCATTTTTAGATTTGCTTTTATAAAAGTTCGGGTTTTCAGGAATTTGATCCTGGCCATATTTCTTTTGAATAACAGAACGAATCTCTGCAATTGCATCATTGGCCAAATTCAATGAATCTGTTCGCATATAAGTAATCAAACCTTGAGACTGACCATCAACCTCCATACCTTCATACAATTGTTGAGCCACTTGCATGGTTTTTCTGGCTGTAAAACCTAACTTTCTGGCAGCTTCTTGTTGCAGTGTTGAGGTGATAAAAGGTGGAGCAGGTCTTCTTTTTCGTTCTTTTTGTGTTAGCTCAGTAACGGTAAGTTGAGTACCGGCTTGTGATCGCAGTTGGGCAAGTGCTTGGTCAGCCAGCTCTTGGTTGTTGATGTCGAATTTTTTAAGCTTGTTACCAGCATATATATTCAAAGTAGATTCGAACTCACTTTTCTCAAGCAACATTTTGCCATGAATGGTCCAGTATTCTTCTTTGATGAAGGCGTTGATCTCGTCTTCACGTTTTACAATCATGCGTAAGGCTGGTGACTGGACTCGTCCAGCAGACAATCCACGGCGTACTTTTTTCCATAACAATGGAGACAAATTAAAGCCAACCAAATAATCCAATGCACGTCTGGCTTGTTGTGCGTCCACCAGCTCCAGTGAAATTTCTCTGGGGTTTGCTACTGCTTCTTGAATGGCTGACTGAGTGATTTCTGAAAAAACCACACGCTTGATTTGTTTGTCTTTAAGTAATTTGCGTTGCTTAAGAATCTCAACCA
>JBPOFV010000003.1:0-23294 GCA_051252335.1 Marinicella sp.
GTACCAACCAGTACAGGTTGTTGACGCTGAGAACAATCCAAGATGTCCTCGATGATGGCTTCAAATTTTGCTTTTTGATTGAAGTAAACCAAATCGCCTTGATCATCACGAATCATGGGCTTGTGAGTTGGGATAACAATGACTTCTAAATGGTATATAGTTTGAAACTCATAAGCTTCAGTATCCGCTGTACCAGTCATTCCAGATAGTTTAGGGTAAAGCCTGAAGTAATTTTGGAATGTGATGGATGCCAATGTTTGATTTTCTTTTTGAATGGGGACATTTTCTTTGGCTTCAACGGCTTGGTGTAAACCATCAGACCAGCGTCTGCCTTCCATTGTTCTGCCTGTGAATTCATCAACGATGACAATTTCACCATCCTTAACAATATAATCAACATCTTTCTCAAACAGATGATGTGATTTCAAGGCGGCACTGACATGGTGCATGAGTGAAATATGTTGAGAGTCGTATAAAGAGTCTTCAGCACCCATCAAACCGTTTTTCTTCAATAAATCTTCAGCATTTTGCATGCCTTGTTCAGTCAAAAATATTTGTTTTGATTTTTCATCCACTGAAAAATCTCCGTCAGGTTCAGGCAAGCTCTGTTTATTCATAATGGCTTGACTGATTTCTTTTGGATCTGGTTCTTTGGTTGCTTTCTCAAGTAAGGGTACTATTTTGTTGACTCGGTTATAGATGTCCGGAGATTCATCTACTTGACCAGAAATTATCAACGGGGTTCTGGCTTCATCAATTAATATAGAATCCACTTCGTCAATAATGGCAAAAAAAGGTTCGCGTTGAACTTTTGCGTCTAAACTAAAAGCCATGTTGTCGCGTAAAAAGTCAAAGCCAAGTTCATTGTTGGTGGCATAGGTGATGTCACAAGCATAGGCTGCACGTTTGGCCTCATGGGTTAAGCTTGGAACAACCACGCCCACACTTAAACCTAAAAAGTTATACAGTGGCTCCATCCATTTGGCATCACGACTGGCAAGGTAATCATTGACTGTAACCACATGAACTCCAGAACCTGCAAGCGCATTTAAGTAAGCAGGTAGAGTACACATCAAAGTTTTACCTTCACCGGTGCGCATTTCAGAAATTTTTCCACGATGAATAACAATACCACCGATGAGCTGAACATGGTAATGACGCATGCCCATGGTTCTGACCGAAGCTTCTCGGGTTAAGGCAAATGCTTCTGGGAGTAGATCGTCTAAACTTTCGCCTTGAGCAACCCGGTCTTTTAAAGCTTGTGTTTGCACTGGGAAGTCAGCATCTTCTAATGCTTGGTATTTAGGTTCTAAAGCTTCAATTTGATCGGCAATTTTATCTAATTGGCGAATGTATCTTTGGTTTCTGCTGCCGAATAATTTAGTGAAAAGTGAGTTTTTTGCCATAATTGTATTTGAATTGCGCTCGCTGAATGAAACTATGTGGTTTCAATCAAATATTATTCAAGTAGAAGGGCCAATAAAAGTGAAATTATTTGCCTTCAGTGATTTTCTCTAGTTTATGAATTAATAAATGGCAAGGGGTTGACCTTATGTCCATTTTTCAAAATTTCAAAGTGTAAATGTTCAGAAGTGGCTCTGCCTGATTTACCCATCACTGCAATGGGTTCGCCTGCAGATACTTTTTGGCCTAACTCCACTTGAACTGATTCTGCATGGGCGTATCGAGTCATGAATCCATTGCCATGATCTATTTCAACCATTTTGCCATAGGAGCTTCTGGTGCCTGCCCATACGACAACGCCATCAGCTGCCGCTAAAATTTCAGATTTGTATCCACCGGAGTAGTCCATTCCAGAGTGGTTGGCTTGTTGTCCAGAAAATGGGTCTATGCGTTTGCCGTAATAGGAAGATACCCAACCTTTTTTAAGTGGTAATATGTGCGGTGTAGAACTTTGGTCGATGGTTTGTTCGTTCAACAATTGGGCCAGGATATTAAAGTTTTCTTGTTGCTTAACAAATGAACCTTCTAGGTTAAATAGGTTTTCATACAAACTTTGTGGGGTGTTGGCCTCACCAGTAAGTGTCAAGTCGGCTCCACCTATGCCAGGTTCTTCATATAAATTGAATTCATCTTGACTGATATCTGCAACTTCAGTTAATCGATTACCCAAAGCATTCAGTCGTGTTGATTGGGCCATTAATTTACCAATTTGTAAGGTCATTGAATCAATGTCGTATTGAACAGAGTTCTTGTGTTGAACCAATTCTTGTTGTCTCAGATTGACTAAGGCTTGTAATTCCTCTACTTTTTCATACTGTTGGCCTGAATCTGAAAATACCATTGAACCAAACAAGGCGCCACAAGCAAAGACTAAAAACGTCATTGTGCACAAAGCAGTTATGACTTTAACTTTGATTTTTGAATCGCTCAAAGCATATTGAACTATACCTGTTTTCTCGTGTTTTATTACTGTAAATTTATTCATAAAAAACTTGCTTACTTCAATTATTAATATTCAAATGTACCCATGCGAAAATCAAGAGGATTTCACTCAATCACCGACAGTATTGCTCAAGATAAAAGTTTATCTGGACTCATACAGCGTGCCAATCAGCTAAAAAAGCTGAATGAAGAACTCCAATTGCGTTTGCCTGCCCAAGTAAGAGGTATGTGCCATCTTGCTAATATTAAGGGCGAAACAGCTGTTTTTATTTGTTATACGCAAATGGAAGCCAGCAAAATTCGCATGTACAGCCGGAGCATTTTACAGACAATGCAGGCAGAATTCAAAATATCTGTGAAGAAACTACAGTTAAAAGTCGAATTAAAGCGTTGAACTTAAGCTGAATAATGGAAAAATACAGTTTTTTCCTATTCCACTGCAAAATGCTGACTTGTATGAAGTGTGGGTTTATAATGCCCAACTACCTAAATAATTGAATATAAATTTGACCTATGATTAATTTAGAAGCTCGTATTAATGAAGCTTGGCAAGCCAAAGCAGAAATAAACCCAGAACAACTAAAAGCACAATATGGGCATGACATTGAAATGGCTTTGAGCGGCCTAGAAAGTGGCCAATTAAGGGTTTCAGAGCCGGTAGGTGATACTTGGCAAGTCAATGAATGGCTGAAAAAGGCGGTGTTGTTGTATTTTACCATTGCTGAAAATCAAGTGATGCCTGGAACCACTCATAATTATTGGGATAAAGTGCCTTGTCGGTTCAAAGACGCAACGGCTGAAACATTCAAGAAAACGGGTGCCAGAGTGGTGCCACCTGCCACCATTCGTCGCGGAGCCTTTTTAGGTCAAGGTGTGGTTTGTATGCCTTCGTATGTGAATATTGGCGCATTTGTAGATGCTGGCACCATGGTTGATACATGGGCAACGGTTGGTAGTTGTGCCCAGATAGGTAAAAATGTTCACCTCTCAGGAGGGGTAGGGATTGGTGGCGTTTTAGAGCCTTTACAAGCAGCCCCAACCATCATTGAAGATGGTTGTTTTATAGGCGCTCGCAGCGAAGTTGTTGAAGGTGTCAGAATTGGCAAGGGCAGTGTTATTTCAATGGGCGTCTTTATTGGTCAAAGCACCAAGATTTACGACCGTGAAACAGATGAAATCTCTTATGGATATGTACCTCCTGGATCAGTGGTTGTTTCTGGAACTTTGCCAGCTGCCAACGGAAAATATGCGTTAAATTGTGCTGTTATTGTTAAGAAAGTTGATGAGAAAACTCGCTCTAAAACTTCGATCAATGAGTTATTACGCGCATGATTATTTATGGCATTAAAAATTGCGATAAAGTTCGTGCAGCATTCAAACAAGCACAAGCTGATGGTGTTGATGTCAAACTTCATGATTTCAGAATTGATGGAATCGATAAAGAATTAGTTGCAGCCATGTTAAAAAACATTGAATTGGATAAGTTGGTTAACAAAAGGAGCACCACATGGAAGCAATTGAGTGACTTTCAAAGAATCGAACCCAATGCCGGTTTATTGGTTGCTAACCCCACTTTGATAAAACGCCCAGTTGTATTTGACGGTAAAAATTTCCGTATAGGCCTGTAAATAAAGAGAAGCAAATATGGAACCCGAAGTCATAACCTTAGCAAGACAGCTTATTTCAAAACCATCATATACACCTGATGATGCCGGTTGTCAGCCTTTATTGATGAATCGTCTAGGAGGGCAGGGGTTTCAAGGTCAGCACCATCGTTTTGGTGAAGTGGATAATGTGTTGATTTGGCATGGTGAAAACCCAGGCCCTGCTTTGATGTTTTTGGGTCATACAGATGTGGTTCCTCCAGGTGATCTCGATGCATGGACTCATGATCCCTTGTCGGCTCATGTTGAAAATGGCATCTTATATGGTCGTGGTGTGGCAGATATGAAAGGGTCAATTGCTGCCATGGTTTTGGCGATTGAAAAGTTTGTGGGTCAATACCCAAATCATCCAGGAAAAGTGGCATTGATGTTAACCAGTGATGAAGAAGGTGAAGCATCAGATGGGGTCAGAAAATTCATGCCTATGATTGCTGATAAACATCACTTTGACTATTGTTTGGTTGGAGAACCCAGCAGTTCTAATGCCATTGGTGATACCGTCAGGGTTGGGCGGCGAGGTTCGTTACATGTAATCATTAAAATCCAAGGAAAGCAAGGCCATGTAGCTTATCCGCAAAATGCTGCCAATCCGATTTTTTTGGCCGCCAAAGCCATTGATGAAATGGGCGGTTTTCAATGGGACCAAGGTAACGAAGATTTTCCACCAACCAGTTTTCAAATTTCAAACATACAAGCTGGATCAGGTGTGCCTAACATCATCCCTGGTGTGCTTACCATTACAGCCAATTTTCGCTATGCACCCTGTTCTGACCAACAAAGTTTAGCGCAACAACTGCAACAAATTTTAGATAAACATCATTTGCAATATGAATTAGAGTGGCAAATATCTGGTGAACCCTTTCATTGTAAAGATGTTGTGTTCAAGCAAGCAGTCAAACAATCCATTGAATCATTGGTTGGAATACAGCCTGAGTTCAATACGGCAGGTGGTACTTCTGATGGCCGTTTCGTTGCTCCCCATGGCATTGCTACCATGGAGTTGGGACCCATTAACAAAACCATTCATCAAGTCAACGAATGTGAAAAAATCAATCATTTAGTGCTATTGGAAAGCATTTATTTAGATTTGATTAAACGTTTATTACTGTCATGAAATCACAGTTGGACCGTCGATTATCTGTGGCACCCATGCTGGATTGGACAGACAGGCACTGTCGGTATTTTCACCGATTGATATCTGACCAAGTATTGCTTTATACCGAAATGATCACTGCGCCTGCGATCTTGCGTGGAGATCGGGAAAAGCACTTAGGTTTTTCACCTCAAGAACATCCGGTGGCACTACAGTTGGGTGGCAGTGATGCCAAGGACTTAGCTGCTTGCGCCCAAATAGCACAAGACATGGGGTATGCTGAGGTGAATTTAAATGTAGGCTGTCCAAGTGATCGAGTGCAAAAGGGCCGTTTTGGTGCATGTTTAATGAAAGAGCCTGAGCTGGTGGCAGACTGTTTTGCTGCTATGCAAAATGTGGTTGATATACCTGTCACCATCAAGTCTAGGATAGGTGTAGATGATGAAGATTCTTTTGCAGCATTTGAAGCATTTATCAATACAGTTAAGTCAGCTGGTTGTGAAACATTCATTATCCATGCCCGCAAAGCGCTGTTAAAAGGCTTAAGCCCTAAACAAAACAGAACAGTGCCTCCATTAAAATATGAATATGCTTATGAGATAAAGGCTAAATACCCTGAATTGAATATCATTCTTAATGGTGGAATCGATGCAGTTGAGACAGCGACAGAACAATTGGAGTATGTAGATGGTGTCATGATTGGACGTGCTTTTTGGAACGCACCCTGGCTGATTCGAGATATACACCAAGCAATGGGTTTGAGCCAACAGGGGTTAAATCGTGATGAGGTCCTGACTGCCTACATGGCTTATTGTCATGAAATGATTCAGCAAGGTTTAAGCCTTCATTGGTTGATCAGACCGATTTTAGGTTTGTTTCATGGTTTTCCAGGAAATAAAAAATGGAAGTCATATTTAGTAACAGAAGCGCCACGCAGAAAAAATGATGTGGACGTGATTAAAGAAGCAAGAGATTGGGTGAATTATGTTAGTTAAATCAGTACAAGCATTCAAAGAGGCCACAAAAAATGATGCCTATCCTATAAAACAAGCAGCCAGTATGAAGGCGGCTTTTATGGTCAGTCCAGTTGGATTTCGATTGGATCAGCAGACAGCGCAAGACAATGAATACATGTTAATGGATCAACAGGTAGATGTTAAATTGGCCATGTACCAACATCAACAACTGGCTCGAGCCATAACCGACGTAGGCGTGCCAGTTGTGACTTTTCCAGGATCAGTGGAAACGCCCGATGCTGTATTCCCTAACAATGCCTTCGCTACCACGCACAATAAGCGTTATGTCATTGGTTCGATGAAATATGCGAATCGTCAGAAAGAAACCCAAAGACAAGACATGAGGACTTTTTTTGGCGACATGTTGGGTTATGAGAAATATGAAATTAACCATGCTGAAGCAGTGGCTGAGTTAACTGGTGTTTTGGTTCCCGATCGTGGCAGGAATGTGGGATTTGTTGGCATGACAGAACGGGTGGATGATGCAGGTGCAATTGCTTTAGATGAAGCTTTTGCTACTGACTTGATGTTTCAGTTTGATTTGGCTGAAGGTGAATATCACACCAACGTAGTGATGGCTTGTTTGGCTGGTAAAGCTTGTGTGATTCATAAAGATTCTTTTGCGGATCCTGCCGCAGTTGAGGCCATAGCGGAATTTTATTCAGGTCGAACATTATTTATTTCTGATGCTGAAAAATTGGCCTTTGCTGGAAATTGTATTTCAATCACCGATAAAGATGTGTTTTTCAGTCAGACAGCTTATGCTGCTTTGTCGGAAGGCTCAAAAAGTACATTAGAATCTTGGGGGTTTGTTTTACATGGTGTAGAGGTGTCTGAATTGGAAAAGGCGGGAGGCTCTCTACGCTGCATGATTGGCGAAATCTTTTGAAGTCAATTTAAGCTGTGAATCTCGGCGTTGGATTTACTGTTTTGACGCTCTCATACACACATGTATTTTCATGCCAAAAAACAGCAAATCCGCCTTGATCTTCAAAGTCTAATTTGACCGCAACGAGCTGAGATGCTAAACAAACAATTAAAACAGATACAAGGTTAAGAAAGTACCAGCTGCTGCAGCAACCAAGATAAAAAATTGTTTGGTTTTTGTGATGTTTTCAAAAACAAAATACTTGATGACTGGTTGACTGAACATAAATGCCAGTATTAATCCCTGAATGATTATCTTACCACCATGTTTCAAATAGTGTTTTTGAATGTCAGGGATAACATCAGCATTAATGATTACCATCAACAATTGCGGAATGTTGATAAAGATTGAAAATAAAGTCATGGTGCCGATGATCCACCATGCCCATTTTTGGCCCATGAAGAATCCAATGCCAGAAATTCCTAACAGTAACAAGGTCACGGTAGAAAACCAGTTGACAGTTGACATTGAAAAAGATGAGGTTAGTCCGATTACTGCAATCAGAACGTAAATAAATGAGATGATGGCGAGCCCAGCAGGTCTTTTTTCCATATTAAATTCTTATCCTTGTTTGGAAGCAGAATTATATACTAGGATTTAATGTGAAGTGGTGTATTTCTATTCATTCTTGTTTAAAACCAACCTACAATGGCTCCAATCAAAGTCAATGACAAGACTGAGTAGCCAGCATTAATCAACAAGATCTTGAGACCACGTCCTTCGAAAATATAGTGAATACCCATAAATGGAGTGATACAACCTATCCCAATGAAAAAACCTGTCATGGCCCCCATGTGCAAGTCTGCAGCAGGTTCTAGAAATAATGCCAGCATAACAGACGCTACAAAAGTCCACAGAATGGCTATTCCAAAAACCTTGCCAGGGTGTCTTTTGTTGAGTTCGTCTTCATCAAAGCCAAAAGCTTGAATCCAAGATTTGCTGAACAATGGGCCATACCAAATGCCACCCAAGAGAAAAGCTGCTGTTGTGGCCAAGACCACTGCAATCCAATTGATTTGGCTGATGTCTAAATGTAAATGCATATGATGATCTCCTTTTAGGAAATGGTTTTTGTTTTATACCAGTTGTTCTACAGATTCATTATAAACCACAACTTGATTTCTGCCTGTGGTTTTGGCTTCATAGAGTGCTTTGTCTGCCTGGTCGATAACTGCGAAGATGTCTTTAGCGGTTCTGATTTCATGTTCTTTGGTGACAAATGCAACGCCTATTGAGATGGTGGTTTTTTCTACTTGTTGTTCGGTGTGTAAACGAATGTTTTCAGCAGCTCTGAGGGTGTTCTCTTTAGTGGCATTGGGCATGATGACCAAAAATTCTTCACCACCATATCGAGCTGTCAAATCCTGTTGCCTTTTAATTCGGCTCATTAATGATTGGGCGAATTTTTCGAGTAGTTGATCACCAGCCAAGTGGCCAAAACTGTCGTTGTACTTTTTGAAATGATCCATATCCATCATCAGTATAGAAAATGTCTCAACTCGATTTTTGATCATTTGTTTGATATATAGATCCAAATATAAACGATTCGATAATCCCGTTAGGCTGTCCTTGTGAGCCAGGTCTTGGAGCGCTTGATTTGCTAGTTTTAATGCTTGGGTTTTTTCATTGATGGTGGTTTTTAATGCTTGTTTTTGTTCCTCATGTTTACGTTCGCGCCATTTCAAAAATAATTTCATGAGGAGGGCTGTCAATGCCAAGGTGATGATTAACCAGATGAATTTGGCCAATGAACTGAGGTACCAAACGGGCTCAATTATGAAAGGTAAAAGTTGGCTGGTGTGCTTGCGACCGGTTATGTCTGCTGCCCTGACTTCGAAGGCATAGTTACCGGCAGGTAATTCAAGGAAGCTTGCTTGGGTGTTGTTGCTTAATGGTGACCACTGACTGTTGTGCCCTTTCAAACGATATTGATACTGAGATTGAGAGGCGTTTTTTATGTCTGTGAATGAATATTGAAAAGTTAAGCCACCACCACCCGATCCAACAACAAATGGCTTGTCACTTTTTAATGGAATTTCCAACGACCTGGAGCCATCGACAGTACTCAATTTCGCTGCTGTTATCATCATGTGTCCGGTAGGCGTCTCAGGTGTTTCAGCTTGATTCATTAGATAACTCAAAATCACTGAATTCCCAGAAATATTAACTTGATCTTGATAAAATTCTAAGTCATATATGCCACCTTGGATATAGGGTGTGGTATCGATCGTTCTCCATTGATTTAGTTCGTCATGTATAAATACTTGGGTTGCACTTGAAGCCCACAATCCAATTTCTTCTTCAATGCCCATATCTGATAAATATTCTGGTTTAAGTAGTTTCTTCAAACCGTTCAAGTCAGTTTCATGGAAAGTTTGGTCTGTATAT
Source organism: Marinicella sp. (assembly GCA_051252335.1). Classification (GTDB taxonomy): domain Bacteria; phylum Pseudomonadota; class Gammaproteobacteria; order Xanthomonadales; family Marinicellaceae; genus Marinicella. Next base: position 9,496 of record JBPOFV010000003.1, read on the forward strand.
TGATAATACTGTTTAGATGTGGCTGCAATGATCTTGTTGTCAGGTCCTTCAAATAACTTTAGTTTGCTGATTTCTTTGGGTGAAATATTGGCTTGTATACTCAAGTCAATGTTGGCTTCAACAGAAGCCAAGTCTTGACTCAGTAGGACCTTATAAAATCGACCATCTTCAGTTGTTATCAGTAAAGTATCAGCTGCTTGTTCAACCACACTTCTTGGTTTTCCTTCTGCCACAACCCAATCCGACCAAGCATCGCCATTCCTTACCAACAGTCTGGTATCCAACTCTGTGCGCATAAAAATATGGTTGGGATTAAATTTTGAACGCTGAAAAACCCTGGGATAGATTACATCTGTGATTATCTGTTTTTCATTGTCTTTAATTATGTAGGCATAATGGGAATCTGCTAACAACATTTCTTCATCATTCAACGGCAGTAGATTCCAAGCTTCTTGTGCCGTCCAATTCAATTGTTTAAACAATTTATGCTGTTGGGTTGATTGTTTTGAGTCTTCAACAAAAACACCGGCTCTTGAAGTGGCATACAATTGATCATTCCAAGTGGTGAGATCAAATATATCACTGCTCAGACCCGTATCACTGTCTTGTATCCGCCACGGACTGGGCCAAGAGACATGATAAATAGTAAAATTAGATAGAATCAATAATCCGCCATCATTGGCTTTTGTGATGGAAGCAATCCAGTCACTGGATAGCTTAAAAGATTCAGTGGTGTAAGTGTTGAAATCGAAAAATGTCAAAGAACCATCTTTGCCACCCATCACGATTTGATTATTGTCTAATGTGAGTGAGCTGGCAAAACTGCCTAATTCAGGCAATTGAGCATTGAATCGAATGGGTTTGATTTGGTTGTTTTCGATCAGTCGCCAATTATCACTCAAAGAACGAATAAAAATGGCATTGTTCTCCAGTGCTTCTAATTCATAAATGAGGCTATTGTCCTGCAGTTTAATATCACTGTCTTGCCACACATTGTTAACCAACTGTTTTAAGCCTTGTGACCGGTCTTGTATCAAAACTTGGTTGTTAATACATGCGATGTCGCCCAGCTTGCCAACAAAAGACCATGTATTCATGTCGCCTGTGGTGGGTGTAAATTCGAATACATGGTTCAATGCTTGAAAAAATATGCGGTCGTTACAGCCGGTTATGCCCCAAATGCTGGCAAAATCAATGGGTTTTTCTGTGGGTGTTAAATCAATGAATTCATAGACGCCATATAGGTCTCGATTGATGTATCCGAAGAAATTGAATCCACCTACATAAACCCGGTCTTTTGGGTCGAAATACAATATTCTGGTTAGGTAGGTATCAGGAATTAATAGGGTTTGCCAACGACTGCCATCATATATTTTGATGCCTTTGTCATAGGACACATAGATGACATTGTTTTGGTCTTGAGCCATGTCAAAAATTGTTATGTAAGGCTCAGATGGGATATCAATTTCAATGATAGGTGGTCTGCCGACAAGGGTTGAATTGGCAGGTTTGAACGGGGCGATGATAAACAACAAAAATAACCAGCCTAGCAGGTTAGTCTTGTGATTCACCAATTTCTGTATGCCCCATTTATCCATCACATAACTATATAAATATACGCTTGTGTTGCTTTTAGGATAACAGAAAATTTATTCAGTGTGCCATATTTTTAGATTGATGAAGAAGATTGGGTCAATGGGAAAATAATCATTGGCACAGTGAAAGTTAATTTATCTGTGAATCTATTAATTTTCCTTGCCATAAAAAAAGCCACTCGATTTTTGAGTGGCTATTAATTGCTGCATTCAGTTCAGCTTAAGCTTCACGACTGGCGCGTTTTCTTTCATGCTCAAGCAGGTGTCTCTTACGAATGCGAATTTCTTCCGGTGTCACTTCGACCAATTCATCGTCTTCAATGAATTCCATCGATTGTTCTAGGGTCATGGTGATTGGTGTGACCAAGTTGATGGCATCGTCTTTTCCTGAAGCTCGAACATTGGTTAATTGTTTGCCTTTTAACGGGTTTACCGTTAAATCATTGTCACGTGAATGAATGCCTACAATTTGGCCTTCATAGACATCGACATTGGCATTGATTAACATGCGACCACGTTCTTGTAAGTTCCACAAAGCAAAGCCCAATGCTTTGCCAGTACCATTGGAGATGAGAACACCGTTTTTGCGTGTTCTTTCAATGGTGTTTAATTTACGGCCGTAGTGGTCAAAAACATGGGTCAATATTCCTGAACCAGAGGTGGTGGTTTTAAATTCTGACTGGTATCCAATTAAACCACGAGCTGGGATGATGAAAGTTAAGCGAACACGACCAGTTGAATCAGGAACGATGTCTTTCACTTCTGCTCTGCGGCCCAATAATTGTTCCATCACAGAACCTTGGTGCTCTTGTTCGATATCTACCACCAAATCTTCATAAGGTTCGCACAAAACACCGTCAATTTCACGGTAAATAACTTGTGGTCTAGAAATGGCTAATTCAAAGCCTTCACGCCGCATGGTTTCAATCAAAACGGATAAATGCAATTCGCCACGACCTGATACTTTGAATTGGTCTGAATTCTGAGTTTCTTCTACGCGTAAGGCCACATTGTAGGTAGTTTCTCTTTCCAAGCGGTCTTTGATTTGACGTGAGGTCAAAAACTTACCACTTTTGCCTGCAAAAGGTGAATCATTGACACAGAACAACATCGATATTGTCGGCTCATCCACCGTCAATGGAGGCAAAGCTTCGACATGATCGCGGTGACATAGTGTGTCTGAAATACCAATACCGTCTATACCAGAAATGGCTACAATATCACCAGCTGAAGCTTCATTAACCTCAACCCTTTCAAGTCCTTTGAAGCCAAAGATTTTTAAGATTCGTCCATTCCTTGTTTTACCTTCAGAATCAATCACAGAAACGGGTGTATTGGTTTTTACAGTTCCTTTTTTAATCCGTCCAATTCCAATCAGTCCTAGGAAACTATTGTAGTCCAAGGTAGAGACTTGCATTTGGAATGGAGCTTCAACATCAACATCCGGCGGGCTTACTTTTTGCGTGATGGTTTCAAACAAGGGACGCATATCTCCCTCGCGGTTCTCATCATCTTCAGAAGCATAACCATTAATTGCTGAGGCGTAAATAATTGGGAAGTCTAATTGTTCATCAGTGGCTCCCAATGAATCAAATAAATCAAAAGTTTGGTCAATCACCCATTGAATCCGAGCACCATCACGATCCACTTTATTAACCACCACGACCGGAGTGAAACCCATTTCAAATGCTTTTGATGTCACAAAACGTGTTTGAGGCATAGGTCCATCAACAGCATCAACCAACAACAGCACAGAATCAACCATACTAAGTACGCGTTCAACTTCACCGCCAAAATCAGCATGGCCCGGTGTGTCAACAATGTTAATTTTATAACCTTCCCATTCTATTGAAGTGTTTTTAGAAAGAATCGTTATTCCACGCTCTTTCTCTAAGTCATTAGAATCCATCAAGCGGTTAGGGTCATCTGCACGATCGCCTAATGTACCTGATTGTTTTAATAACTCATCCACTAAGGTGGTTTTACCGTGATCAACGTGAGCAATGATCGCGATGTTTCTGATTTTTTCTGTAGACATGATTACTACCGGTGCTTTAAAAGCCGCGCATTATAGCTTAAGGGAGCGGGTTAATTGCTTAAAATTGTCCAGTTAATACCATTTATTCAGGAATAATCAGTGAATATGACCTTCTACATGCTTGTTCTTTTGATAAATGAACCTATTATTGTTGGGTGAATCTAATTTATTAGAATAATTAATTGATCAATTCAGGTAGTAGTATGAAAAGAATATTTTTATTTGTAGCCACCAATATAGCCATTCTAGCGGTCATCTCTATTGTGATGCGAATCTTTGGGTTTGATGGTTATTTAACCCAAAATGGCTTAGATTATCGTGCATTGGCCTTATTCTCATTTCTATGGGGTTCGGTCGGTTCATTTATCTCGTTGGCCATGTCCAAGTGGATGGCGAAAAAGTCCATGGGTGTTCAAGTCATTGAAACACCGCGAAATGCCGATGAACAATGGTTGCTTGAGACTGTGCAACGACAAGCCCAAGATGCCGGGATTGGGATGCCTGAAGTGGGGGTTTTTCAATCATCAAGCCCCAACGCATTTGCAACTGGCATGAAAAGGAATGACGCGTTAGTGGCAGTCAGTACTGGTCTGTTACAAACCATGGAAAAAGGTGAAGTTGAAGCCGTGTTGGGTCATGAAGTGGCGCATGTAGCCAATGGTGACATGATTACCATGGCTTTGTTGCAAGGTATATTGAATGCTTTTGTGATCTTTTTCTCCAGGATTATTGGATATGCCATAGCAGCGGCTTCCAGAGATGAAAGGGGTGGGGGATATACCATGGGTTCTTTCATAGGAACCATCATTGCTCAAATCGTGTTGGGGTTTTTAGCTGCGATCATCATCAATTCATTTTCAAGATACCGCGAATTTCATGCGGATACTGGTGGAGCCAGGTTAGCAGGCAATCAAAATATGATAGATGCTCTTAAAGCTTTACAAAGAAATTCTAAGGCTGAAAAACTAGAAGGTGAATTTGCAGCTTTTGGCATATCAGGTGGTAAAGCCACATTAGCTAAATTGTTTTCTACCCATCCTCCTTTGGAAGATCGAATAGCCGCATTAGAAAAAGCACAATACGGCGATAACACTGTAGTCAGCTAATTGTGAACGATTTGTTATTGTTGGATGGTGAATCCAGCAAAAGAATAAATTTCAGGACAATTTGTGAAGTTGATTTTGATCAATGGCTGCCGTTCTTCGAAGATCCAAATACTTCAAAGCATTGGAAATTTGCTCCTCAACCACCGATTCAATGTTGTCAGAATTGGTATAAAAAGCAATTTCACAGGTATGCAAATGGTTTAGGTGGGATGAATGCACTGATTGAAAAGACAAGTGGTTCATTGGTTGGTCATTGTGGACTATTGATTCAGTCTGTTGATGGTATAACCGAGGTTGAAATTGGCTATTCTTTGTTACCTAAATTCTGGGGTTTAGGTTTTGCCATAGAGGCAGCACAGAAATGTCGTGATTATGCCTTTCAAAACAACTTTGCAGATTCGCTGATTTCTATCATCAGTTTAACCAATATACCATCAGAAAAAGTAGCATATGCCAATGGGATGTTGATCGATAAACAAACTCAATATGATTTCATTGATGTGAATATTTTTAGAATTAAACGAACTGACTGGCAAGCTAAGCTATAGTAACCCTTAGTATTGAAACTGCTTATAATTGACTCTGTGTGATTAATCAAATTTTTTTAAATTCAACCAAAAGGTTGACAATTGGCAAGGCATTAATTATATTCAACTATATGGTTGAATATAAAAAAGACAAATTGTTATCAAATTATTTGAAAGCTGTCAGTGACGGTACCAGGCGAGCCTTGCTTACTGAACTATGTCAGCATGGCCCTTGTCGTGTTACAGATTTAGCCAGTCATTATGAGATGTCGCTTAATGCGATATCTAAACACATTAAAGTTTTAGAAAAATCCAACTTTATCAAGCGTAACACCCAAGGTAGAGATCATTGGATTGAAGCCAATTTAGCGCCAATTTCAGTCATTGAAGTGTGGTTGAATTCACTTCAATCCATTTGGTCCATACGTTTAGATAAGTTAGCAGAGGTATTAGACAATGAAAGAATTATCAATAAAAGTAAAGAAGACGGTTAACGCGCCCATTGAACAGGTATTTGATGCTTGGTTCGACCCAACAAAATTAGCTCAGTTCATGATGCCGATGCCCAATATGCAACAGCCAGATATTACAATTGATGCGAAAGTTGGTGGTAAATTTGAAATCATCATGCATGTAGGTGAAGACAAATTGCCTCATACAGGTGAGTACATTGCAATTGATCGTCCCCACTCAATGTGCTTTAGTTGGCTTTCTGCGCACTCAGTGTCTGACAGTGAAGTGAGGTTAAATTTCACTCCGGTCAATGCAGGATCAACTCAGGTTGAATTAACGCATGTTAAATTTGCCAACGAGCAAGCACGTGACGACCACCATGGAGGTTGGACACATATCTTAGATCTGTTCAGTCAACAGGTGTAAATAGTAAGCTTTAAGACAGACCTACTGGCATTGATTTAAACGATGAATTGGTTCAAGTGTTCGATTTCAGGCAGCGATTGTGGTTCTCTGACAGGTAAAGATTTGGCTTCGGATTTGAGTCTGTCTGCCTCCTGTAAAAACTGTTTATACAATGAAGTTCTTAACATGGGAGACAAGGGTTGTGGATTGTCTATATCTTGTTTAAAGGCTTCATCTAATGACAGCTCAGGGCATTTCCCATCATCGTTGATGTGTTGCCAACAAGCCTGTTTAAGACAAAACTTATACCAAGGTAAAAATTCAGCGCCATTTTCAGCAATAAATTTCACACAATCTATGATGTATTGAACTTCAGGTTCGTCCATGATGTAGTGAAATCCCACTCGACACCAGCCTGGTTTGATGCCGTGATAGCCTTTTTGAATTAAAGCACGGTATTGTTCAGATGTTTCTTCGTCTATTCCTAATAATTGATGCCCGTAAGGGCCAGCACATGAGCAACCAGCTCTTGATTGAATGCCAAATAAATCATTCAATAAGACCGTTACAAATTTAGGGTGCAAGTATTTGCCAGATGCTGTTTTTATATTGAATGAAACAATTCCAACCCGACTTTCATGATTTTGGTCTCCCAATATTTCGATGCGAGGATGTTGTTTCCATTCAGCAAATGATTTTTTCAACCAACGTTGTTCTATGGCATGAATTTGATCTACGCCAAACTTATCTTTTACTTCAAAACACAATGCGGCACGCATGATTTGCAAAACCCCTGGGGTGCCCGCTTTTTCACGTTCTTCAATATCATCAATAAAATCATGGTCATGTCTGGCTACATAACTGACTGTGCCACCACCAGATACGGTTGGTTTAAGCCCAACTTGATAAATGTGTTTATTGAATACCAACACACCGGTAGAGCCCGGACCACCCAAGAACTTATGCGGAGATAAGAAAACGGCATCATAATAGCCCATTGGGTCATCGATTGGATGCATGTTAATTTCAACATAAGGTGCACTGGCAGCAAAATCAAAAAAGGCCAAGGCATCATACTTGTGCAACAAGCGTGCGATTTCTCTGTTATGTGAAATGAGACCCGTAACATTAGAAGCTGCAGAAAATGATCCAATCTTTAATCGGCCGTGATATTTTTCATCAGATAAATGACTTTCCAATTGATCTAAGTTGGCATGCCCATCTTCGTCCAAATCAAGTTCAACCACTTCACACAAACCATCACGCCATGAAATTTCATTGCTGTGATGTTCATAGGGTCCAACAAATATGACAGGGGACTGGGTTTTGATCTTATCTAAGTCACAATCAGCAGAATGTTCAATTTGTGCCCGTGTAGCAGGAGGTAAATAGGTGCCTAAAATCTGTTGAATTTTATTGATGGCACCAGTAGCCCCGGTACCCGTGCAGATGATTCGGTCATCGTCATTGGCACCCAATGAATCTTTAATGCGCTTTTCAGCATCATGCAACAAACGAGTCATTGACCTACCTGTCATGTCATCTTCTGTGTGGGTATTGGCGTAATGGCGTTGTAATTTCATCAGGTATTTCTCGATGAATGTCAGGGTGCGACCGGAAGCTGTATAGTCACAATAAGTCATTAAGCGCTGTCCAAAAGGCGTACAAAATGGCGCATCTACACCAATGATGGCTTGTCTTAAGGTGTCTGGTTTTAAGTTGGACAGGGTAGAACTCATGATGACTGGTAGGTAAAAACAAAGTGGCATTTTAGGCGAGTTCAGCTCATAAATACAGCGTATTTATCAAATATTAGAAAAAACTTATAAATAAAGGAACAGTCCAGTGCAACTGCATGGAACCATGTGTTGACCGGATGTTAAATATTCTAAGGGTGCAGTCTAATTTGTGTTTTTACTGCAATGTAAATAACCTTTACTGCAACAGTGCAATGATTTATATCTGAATTTCATAGGATAAAGTTTTTCATTTAATTAAAACTGAATCATGAATATTCGAATCATCTTCTTCTTACTATTTCTAGGCCCAAGCACTGCCTATTCACTAAACTCTACGGTAACTTATGAATACAGCGCCAATGAAGCACATCCATTTGGTCAATACAATCCATCAGCACCAGCTGAGCTTTTGGTATTTTCACCTTTGATAGGGCAAGCGCATTGTCAGTCTGTCTCTAGAATTGATCAGAATAACTGGGCAGAACCTGTAGAGATGCTATGGACTTTCCGATATGTATTAAATGGAACAGCCGTACAAGATGACACTTTAAAAAGTGATCATACCCACAGTGGTAGCATCAGACAATTCAACGCTGAGAGCAACAAGTGGCATGTGTATTATTACACCAGCAGGGCAGTGCCTGATGAATTGCCAGTATGGACAGGTGGGTCACAAGGGGGTGATTTGGTGTTTTGGAGAGCGCAAAAAGCCCCCAATGGTATGGAAGGCTTTTACCGCTTAACTTTCTATGACATCAGTGAAATGGGTTACAAATGGATGGGTGTTTGGGTTGACCAAAATAAAACCATTGAATACCCAACATGGAAAATAGCATGCCATAAGATCAAAGCCAGTTAATGCATGACTTAACTTTGCAGCCCGTTGACCACATCTAAGGTGGCTTTGGCACGATTCAACGTGTAAAAGTGAATACCTGGTACCCCTTGGTCCAATAATTGCTGGCATAGGTTTATGGTGAATTCGGTACCGAATTGTTGGATTGATTTTCTATCATCACCATAGCTTTGTAATTTGTACTGTAGCCATCGAGGCATGTCAGTACCGCAAAAGCCACAAAATCTTTTGATGTTACTGAAATTAGTTATGGGCATGATGCCAGGAGTGATGCTGGTATCAACGCCAGCTTTTTCACATTGGTCAACGAAATTAAAATAAGCATCAGGGTTAAAAAAGAACTGGGTAATGGCACGTTCTACACCGGCTTCAACTTTTTGTTTGAAGTACTTAATCTCAGAGGTAAACGATTCTGTTTCTGGGTGAACCTCAGGATAACAGCCAACGGTTATTTTGAAGGTGTCAGGATATTTTTGATGAATAAACTCGATCAATTCATTGGCATAGCGAAAATAGCCAACCGATCCCATACCTGAGGGCACATCACCGCGTAAGGCAAGTATTTCAGTAATCCCATGATCCAGGTATTGTTGGAGCAATGCTTCAATTTCATCAGGTGTTCCACCCATGCATGATAAATGTGGAATCACTTTTGGTGTTTCATGTTTTTTTAATTCAAGAACTGTCTCAGCTGTGGCCGTTATGGTTGAGCCACCAGCACCAAAGGTCACTGAAAAGAAATCTGGGTTGAGCGCTCGGAGCTTGGCTTGAGTGTCAAGTAAGATGACTTTTTGTTCATCAGTTTTGGGTGGAAAGAATTCAAAACTTAAACCGAATTGATTGTTATTCATTTTTGTTATATCCCATTAAAAAAGCCAGACTGTCGCCTGGCTTTCATTGTTAGCAAATATTGTATGCGTTTATTAATTGCATCAGTATCTGTAGTGCTCTGGTTTGTAAGGACCGGCCACTTCAACGCCAATGTACTTGGCTTGTTTTTCAGTCAATGTAGTCAGCTTAGCGCCCACACGGCCTAGATGTAATCTGGCTACTTTTTCATCCAAGTGCTTAGGTAAAACAAATACATTGTTGTCATATTTGTCACCATCTTGGAATAACTCAATTTGAGCCAAGACTTGATTGGTGAATGAATTTGACATCACAAAACTTGGGTGTCCAGTACCACAGCCTAAGTTAACCAAACGACCTCTGGCCAATAAGATGATTTTTTTACCATCAGCGAATTCAACATGATCAACCTGATCTTTGATGGAATCCCATTTACAATGTTTCTCTAGAGAAGCCACATCAATTTCATTGTCAAAGTGACCAATGTTACAAACAATGGCCTGGTCCTTCATGGCTTTCATGTGTTCAAAGTTAATGATTTGGTAATTACCTGTGGTGGTCACAAAAATGTCAGCATCTTTTACAGCATCTTCTAAAGTCACCACTTGATAGCCTTCCATCGAAGCTTGTAAGGCACAAATTGGATCTATTTCGGTGACTGCAACGATGGCACCTAGAGCGCGCAATGAAGCGGCTGACCCTTTACCCACGTCTCCAAAGCCACAAACCACGGCTTTTTTGCCTGCAATCATCACATCAGTGGCACGTTTAATGGCGTCTACCAAAGATTCACGACAACCATAAAGGTTATCGAATTTAGATTTAGTTACAGAGTCATTTACATTGATGGCAGGAAAAGGCAAATCACCTGATTTAGCCATTTCATACAATCGTTTTACGCCAGTAGTGGTTTCTTCAGTCACACCTTGGATTGAAGCCAAAGTCTTGCTGTACCAACCTGGCTTACTGGCCAATCGTTTTTTGATAGAAGCGAATAAAAATGTTTCTTCTTCTGATCCAGGGATATCTAAAACACTGGCATCTTTTTCCGCTTTGCTGCCTAGGATCAATAACATGGTGGCATCACCGCCGTCATCTAATATCATATTAGGTGAACCGCCATCTGACCATTCCATGATTCTGTGGGTGTATTCCCAGTACTCTTCTAAGGTTTCGCCTTTGACAGCGAAAACTGGAATGTCTTGATCAGCCATGGCTGCCGCTGCATGGTCTTGAGTTGAGTAAATGTTACACGATGCCCAACGCACATCTGCTCCTAATGAACGCAATGATTCGATCAAGACAGCAGTTTGAATGGTCATGTGTAATGAGCCAGCAATTCTGGCACCTTTTAAAGGTTGGCTGTCTTTATACTCTTCTCTGATTTGTACCAAACCTGGCATTTCAGTTTCGGCAATTCTAATCTCTTTGTGTCCAAATGCTGCCAAACCGATATCGGCGATGACATAATCTGGCTGGATGTTTTTAACTGTTTCAGTTGTCATAATATTCTCTTAAAATGATGTTTTTTTATTTGTTTGCTTATAAACCTGCTTCTGATCGAAGTAAGTCTGCTTTGTCTGTTTTTTCCCAAGTGAAATCTGCATCTTCGCGTCCCATGTGACCATATGCAGCTGTTTTTTGGTAAATTGGGCGCAGTAAATCTAGGCTGGTGATGATGCCGTATGGGCGTAAATCGAAATGTTCACGTACCAGATTTTCAATGACGTTCTCAGCCACTTTATTGGTACCAAATGTGGTAACACTGATGGAAGTCGGTTCAGCCACACCAATGGCATAAGAAACTTGAATCTCACAACGTTCAGCCAAACCAGCAGCAACTATATTCTTAGCCACATACCTACAAGCATAAGCTGCAGAACGATCAACCTTAGAGGGATCTTTGCCAGAAAACGCACCACCACCATGACGGGCCATACCACCATAAGTATCAACAATAATTTTTCTGCCTGTCAATCCACAGTCACCAACTGGACCACCAATCACGAAATTACCTGTCGGGTTGATATGAAATTTTGTGTTTGAATCGATCCAATTTGAAGGTAAAACGGGTTTGATGATTTCTTCCATCACACCTTCGCGTAAATCAGCCAAGCTAATACCTGGATCATGTTGTGTTGATAACACAACTGCATCAATCGCAACTGGTTTATTATTTTCATAGCGAAAGGTTAATTGAGATTTGGCATCTGGGCGTAACCATGCCAGCTTGCCTGCTCTTCTGACTGCAGCTTGTTTTTGCACCAATAAATGTGAGTAAGTAATGGGTGCGGGCATCAATACATCGGTTTCATTCGATGCGTAGCCAAACATGAGGCCTTGGTCACCTGCACCTTGTTCTTCTGGGCTCTGTCGATCAACACCCATGTTGATGTCATGTGATTGTTTCCCAATCAGTGACATGACCGCACAACTGTTGCCATCAAAGCCAACATCTGAATTGTCATAACCAATGTCAATGATGACTTTTCGGACCAAGTCATCTAAGTCGATCCAAGTGTTGGTAGTAATTTCGCCAGATACGATTGCGGTGCCAGTTTTAACCATGGTTTCACAAGCCACTCTGGCATTTGGATCATCTTTAATGATGGCATCTAATACGGCATCAGATATCTGATCGGCTACCTTGTCTGGATGGCCTTCAGAGACTGATTCTGAGGTGAATAAAAAATTGCTCATGATTATATATATCTCTTAATACGGATAAAGAGATATATTGTATGTTTTTTTCTGATAATGTCTACTGAAATACAGCTAAATTTATTATTTTTACTTGTTTTTTTCAGTCCAAATCATAAGATAACGAGTAATCCACTGATTTTGATATGTTTGATGCTTTTTTTGAAAGGAGTCATGACCGGCTTGGTATTGATTTTGAATACCGTTGTACTGGTCACTTTGTTACTTATATTTGCTTTGTTTAAGCTTCTGATTCCGGTTAAAAATATTCGGATTTCACTTTCAAAAGTACTGGTAGGGATAGCTGAACTTTGGATCCAAGTGAACAGCAAGTGCCACGCCTTTATTCATGGTCATAAAATTAAAGTGGCATCGATGCCAGCGCTTTCAATGAATGAATGGTATTTAGTGGTAGCAAACCATCAGTCAACAGCAGATATTCCGATCATTCAAACGGTATTTAATAAAAAAATTCCTTTTTTAAAGTTCTTTTTAAAACAACAACTAATTTGGGTTCCCTTTTTAGGCTTGGCCTGGTGGGCTCTAGACTTTCCTTTCATGCGCAGATACAGCAAAGAACAGTTGTTGAAAAACCCTGCTTTGATAGGTAAAGATATGGAGCAAACCAAGAAATCATGTGAAAAATTTCTTGACCACCCGACCTCAGTCATTAATTTCATTGAGGGCACCAGATTCACCCTTCAAAAACACAAGAAACAGGATTCACCATTTAATTATTTACTCAAACCCAAAGCCGGAGGCATTGGATTTGTTATGGGAAGCATGGGACAATGCATCAAACATATGTTACTGGTCACTGTGGCGTACAAGGGAAGGGTGCCTTCTACATGGCAATACCTCTGTGGACAATTTACTTATGCAGAGGTGAATTGTGAAAAAATCGTTATTCCTGATGCATTGTTGAACAAAAATTATCAAACTGATGAAAATTTCAAAACAGAATTGTTTAATTGGAGTCAACAGTTGTGGTATAAACAAGATAAGAAGTTAATGGACTTTTATGAGTGAACAAACATTTAAAGTAGTTTTTAAAGGCAAAATAGCCCGAAACATCGAACCAGCACAGGCCAAAAGCAACTTTGCTAAACTGTTTAAGTTACCTGCTGCAAAAGTGGAAGCGATGTTCGATGGTAAAGAGCGCACGCTTAAAAAATCCATGCCCATGGAAAAAGCCAATCACTTCAGGTCGGTACTTAAAAAAGCAGGCATCAAAGTTAGCCTGATTAAAAACGAAGTTGAGGAATCAGTTAAAACCAGCGAAGACTGGGAATTGAATGAACCTGGTACAGTTATTTTAAGGCCAGTTCAAGCACCTGAGACACACATCGAGACTTCTCATATTAAAGTAGATATTGATTTTGATAATTTAGAAGATAAGCCGCAACCAGAACCGCCACAGGTTGATATTGATCACATCGTGATAGATGAATCTGAAGACCCAATTGTTGAAGCTAAAGAAGTTGAAATACCTGATTTTGATTTCAGTCAGTTAACAGTTGAAGATGCAGGT
>JBPOFV010000004.1:0-20821 GCA_051252335.1 Marinicella sp.
AAATGTGAGTTTGTAAAATCCGACAACATGTGGATTTATTAATTGGAGTAGAATAGTTAAAGATAGAGCAAGTAAAAATTGCAGCTGCGTTAATTTAAATAGGTCCCGCAGTCCAGAAAAATTATTAGTTTTCTCTTTTGCAAAGTATCTAGATTTAAATCCCTTAGTACCAATCCAAAAATAAACTTTATTAACAATCGAACGAAGTCGCCAAAAACGTCTATTTTGAGAAAAAAACATAAATAAAGAATTCTTCATAGATTCAACTCTATTTTTTTTCTACCCCTAGAATTAAAAGAATGATTAATCATCATATTTCTCAACCTCATCAAACTTCCCCTTCATCGTCGGATTGTTCTTAGTCAATTTCTTAACCGTCAAATCATCGGCTTTGTTATTCGCCAGTCTTAAATTATTTTCAGATCCGAGCAGCGCATCTTTGGTTTTTTGTAGGTGGTCGATGGTTTTGTCGATTTCGGAGATGGCGGTTTTGAATTTTTTAGAGGCCAGTTCGTAGTTACGGGCAAAGCCGGTTTTAAAGGCTTCTAGGTCGTCTTCAAAATTGGTGATGTCCACATTTTGTGATTTAACCAGTGCCAGTTCAGTTTTGTACTTAACTGAGTTCTCTGCAGCATTTCTTAACAGCGTAATGATAGGGATGAAAAATTGTGGCCTGACCACGTACATTTTCGGGTAGCGGTGGGAGACATCGACGATGCCTGAGTTATACAGTTCGTTTTCGGGTTCCAGTAAGGACACCAGTACGGCGTATTCGCAGCCTTTGGCGTTGCGGTCTTTATCGAGTTTTTTAAAGAAATCTTCGTTTTTCTTTTTGGTGGCGGTCTCATCATTTTCGTTTTTCATCTCAAACATGATGGAGACGATTTCTGTGTTATCTTCCAGAGCGTCACGAAAGATGTAATCACCTTTGGTGCCCCCGCTTGAATCATTATCCTTCTCGAAATAGGCCCTTGGGAATGCGGTGGCTCGGATTCGATTGAACTCGGTCTCACAATGTTGCTCTAAAGTTTCACCCACCATCTTGGTTGACAGCTTTGCCTTCATGTCTCTGAGCCGTTCTATCTGATCATCGCGGTCTTTAATTTGGGTTTCGTATTTGTCTTTGAGCGAAGTTTCAACCAATTGTTTTTCATACTGTGTTCGCTCAAGGTCACGTTTCAGGGTTTGTATTTCGGATTCTTTCGTTGCAGCCGCTTTCTGCAATTCATTCATTAACTTCGCTTCAGCAAGTTCTGTTGAAGTCTGCTTTTCATTGGTGGCTTGTTTGAGTTCATTCAGAAGTTGGTCACGTTCTTTTTCAATTGCACTTAAAGCTTCTTTGACCGCCAGCTGCTGTTTAACCTCACCGGCATCGAGCTTATTCATCAATGCTTTGATTTCTGCATCTTTGGCTGCGGCTGCTTTTTCCAGTTCGCTGGTGACTTTGGTGGTGGCTAATTCAATGGCAGATTGCTTTTCTTTTTCGGCTAACTCAAGACGTTCATGAAGTTGTTCGTCGAACTCATGATCTCGAACTTGTTTGATGATGTCTGCATATCCCGTTTCATCAATCTTGAAGGCTTTGTTACAGTGTGGACAGATGATTTCATGCATACTTTTATTTTTCCTTTACCCTATATGACTTTATATCAAGGCACATTTTTTATTCTCACATCATTAATAATATCATATTTATGTATTTACACAGTGTCTTTTTATGTGCAAATAAATTGATATGAATTTCAGCAGCAATGCGGTTTTATGTTACATATTAAAGAAACTTTGTCATTGCGATGGACGCCTACATGGATGTAGGTTGTTAGGGCAACGCAGTAGCTGTTGCCGAGGAACGACTGCGGCAATCTTCTAAAGCCCGTGTAATCCTAACCATCACGACAGCTTAATGAGATTGCCACGTCGCTTCGGCTCCTCGCAATGACGTTCAGTTTGTTTTAGTTGAAAAAAGCCTGTTAATTAAAAGATTCTGAAGAACCTACGAATCTATTTTAGATGAACAAAAGTATAGATATTGTAAAATTATTAAAATATCTTTGCTTATCCGCATAAACGTATATACAATTACGGCCATGATGAATCCTACCGACTTTTTTAAAACCTTGAGTGATGCGACGCGTTTGCGTTGTTTGTTTCTGTTATCGCAGTGTAAGAGTCTGTGTGTTTGTGACTTTATGGAAATTCTTGAGGCGCCACAATCGCGGATATCACGGCATTTTAAGTATTTGCGCGATGCGGGTTTGGTCACCGATGAGCGCAAGGATCAGTGGGTGCATTACCGGATTAACCCTGAGTTGGCACCGGAGTGGCGGGATATGTTGAAGCAGAACATGAATCACATGCGGGGGCAGCAGCCTTTTGTGAGTGATTTGGAACGGTTGAAGGTTTATTTGGAGCGGGGGTGTTGTTGATGGTTTGTGAACCAGAATTTAAAAAGATTCCCGCCTATGCGGGAATGACGAAATTGAGTCATATTGGAATATGAAGAAGAACATTCTGTTTTTATGTACCGGGAACTCTTGTCGGTCGCAGATGGCTGAGGGTTGGCTCAGGCATTTGAAGGGTGATCTGTTTCATGTGTTTTCTGCGGGGATTGAGACTCATGGTTTGAATCCGAATGCGGTGAAGGTGATGGCAGAGGCTGGGGTGGATATTTCTGGGCAACGGTCACAACTGTTATCAGAATTCGATGATCAGCCGTTGGATTATGTGATTACGGTTTGTGGTCATGCGCATGAAAGTTGTCCTGTTTTCTTAGGTGATGTAAAGGTCATTCATGTGGGATTTGATGATCCGCCGAAGATG
This sequence comes from Marinicella sp., assembly GCA_051252335.1. Classification (GTDB taxonomy): domain Bacteria; phylum Pseudomonadota; class Gammaproteobacteria; order Xanthomonadales; family Marinicellaceae; genus Marinicella. The sequence goes on from JBPOFV010000004.1 coordinate 2,821, forward strand.
GCTGAGATGTTTGAGGATGAGGAGAGTCAGTTGGATTGTTACCGCAAGGTGCGGGGTGAGATTCGGGATTTTGTGATGGGGATTGAAGGGGTGTTGGGTTTATCTTGATTCGGATAAAGACTTCGGCTCCGCTCAGTCAGCGTTTTCAATAAGATTGCGTTAGATTTATGAAATTCGAGATTTTGTGATGGGGATTGAAGGGGTGTTGGGTTTAACTTGATTCGGATAAAGACTTCGGCTCCGCTCAGTCAGCGTTTTCAATGAGATTGCGTTAGATTTATGAAATTCCTCCAAACACGGTCTACGGCATTAAAACCAGGCTACTTGTCCGGCGCTCTAATCGCCTGATTAACATCGCCTGGCCTTCGTTCGGTCGGAATGACAATGTATTTTTTTAAGAGAGATTAATGGGATTATTTGAAAGGTATTTATCGGTTTGGGTTGGTTTGTGTATTGTGGCTGGTGTGGTGCTGGGGAATTTCTTTCCGGGTATTTTTCAGCAGATTGCGGCTTTGGAATATGCCCATGTGAATCTGGTGGTGGCGGTGCTGATTTGGGTGATGATTTATCCGATGATGGTGCAAGTGGATTTCACTGCGGTTAAGGATTCGGGTAAAAATCCGCGTGGTTTGATTCTGACTTTGGTGATTAATTGGTTGATCAAGCCGTTTACCATGGCGGCGCTTGGTTATTTATTCTTTAAGGTCTTTTTCGCGTCTTGGGTGGATCCACAAACAGCCAATGAGTATATTGCTGGGATGATTTTATTGGGGGTCGCGCCATGTACGGCGATGGTGTTTGTTTGGTCACAATTAACCAAAGGCAACCCCAATTACACACTGGTGCAAGTGTCGGTCAATGACGTGATCATGATTTTTGCTTTTGCACCAATTGCGGCCTTTTTGCTGGGTATTAATGACATCGAAATTCCTTGGCAGACTTTGGTGCTTTCGGTGGTCTTGTATGTATTGTTACCGCTGATCGCTGGGGCGATTACCCGTAAGGTGTTGCACAATCGGATTGATGGTTTGTTATCTACTTTGAAACCTTGGTCGATCATTGGTTTATTGGCTACTGTGGTTTTGTTGTTTGGATTTCAAGCTGAAAAGATTATTGGTAATCCAACAGCCATTGTGTTGATTGCGATTCCTTTGTTGATCCAAACCTATGGTATTTTCTTTATCGCTTATTTTATTGCTAAGCGCATGCGGCTCACGCATGACATTGCGGCGCCGGCTTGCATGATTGGTACTTCTAATTTCTTCGAGTTGGCGGTGGCGGTGGCCATTTCTTTATTTGGCTTGAATTCAGGTGCGGCTTTGGCCACGGTGGTGGGGGTGTTGGTGGAGGTGCCGGTGATGTTGTCGTTGGTGGCTTTTGCCAATCGGACGAGGCATTGGTTTGATTGAACCGGTCACTGAGCGGAGTCGAAGTGCCCAACCAGCAAGTGTGAAACTTAAACAAACAGTACTGAACATTAGTTTGAACCTAAATAATGAGAGGCGGTGTTGAAAAACGGTGTTTCTTGGGCACTGATAGATTACGTACCTGGGTCCCTGATCTCGCCTACCGGCTCGTCTGGGATGACGAAAATAAAGAAGCTCAGATGGGGCTCGTTTGATGATTTGAATGAACCACTACATTATGAAGATTCCGCCTGCGCGCTTAAAGCGTCTAATGTTGGCGGGAATGACGGATATAGATTATGAATACAGAATTACCTAACATCGATGCGGAAAGCATCAAGCCTATTGATCAAGAGACTTTGTTCAATAACCAGATATCAACCCATGCACCACGTATCTTGTTGCTTTATGGCTCATTGCGGGAGCGGTCTTTCAGTCGTTTGGCGACTGAGGAAGCGGCGCGGATTTTGCAGTATTTTGGGGCTGAGACTAAGACTTTTGATCCCACTGGCTTGCCGCAACCTGATAGCGATGATGGCACCCATACCAAGGTACAAGAATTGCACGAGCTGGTTAACTGGTCGGAAGGTATGGTCTGGTGTTCACCAGAACGCCACGGTTCTATGACCGGTATCATGAAATCACAAATTGATTGGGTCCCTTTATCGATAGGCTCTGTTCGTCCGACCCAAGGTAAAACCTTAGCGGTGATGCAAGTTAATGGTGGGTCACAATCTTTTAACACCGTGAATCAATTGCGCGTGTTGGGTCGTTGGATGCGTTTACTGACTATTCCCAATCAATCATCAATGCCTAAAGCATGGTTAGAATTCGATGAAAACAACCGCATGAAGCCTTCCTCATTATATGATCGCATTGTGGATGTGATGGAAGAGCTGGTTAAATTCACCCTACTGACTCGTGACATCAAGGATCATTTGGTCGATCGTTATTCAGAACGGAAAGAAGATTTGGCTGACTTTAAAAAGCGTATCGCCACCCGAAACACTGACTGACAAACAGACAAATTGTGAAATGTAAAGTATGCAATAAAGAAGGTTTAAGCTGGAGTAGAAAATTGCTTTTGGTTCTACTCAGCGTCACAATGAAATGCAAGCATTGTGACGCACGCTATCACATAAGTGTTTTTGATCAAGCTTTGAGTACAAGAGAATCGGGATTCTATGGGTTCTTAGGTCACATTCTCATCTCAATAATGGTAATACCTTTGTTATTTTTATTTATTTGGTTAACTGATTTCTTTCCTTGGTATGTCGCATTGTTGGTCTTATACAGTTCTTGGGCCTTGATATTAATGCTAATACCTGTGCAAATTGACCCCAAAGACCCCATCAATAAAATTGTGAGGCGCATACAAGCAAAAAAAAGTGACAGCCAGACATAAATTCATAGATCCGACTCGGATTCAAACTTAATATCACCAACCACAGCTGATAATTCAATGTCATCACCACCCTCACCGCTCATTCTGAAATGATTTCCGGCACCTGGTGGTTTTGTGACATCTAAATTACGTCCATTTAACTGGACATCTAAATCACCTACTGTGGTATCCAAATTCAATGCGCCGGTTTGGTTGGCTCGGTATTTGACTTTGATGTCACCATTGGTCACTTCAATATGTAGTGGTCCTCCAGTCACATCTATCTGGATATCGCCCTTTCCTAACTTAAGATCCAAGCCACCTTTTAAGTCATTAACCAGCATATCTGCTCGAGCAAATGCTGCTTTCAAAGCCACTCTCTTAGGCATTTTGACTTGCCAATGGGCATCACATTGATCGCCCATGTCATGATTTAACATCAGATGCATCAAGCGGCCAGATTCCTGGTTCAATACGGCGGGATTTTCAAACTTTTTACATGCAGAACCAATGAGTTTAATTTCAATCTCTAATTTTTTTTCGCTGGATTTTTCAACTTCTAAGCGACCATTATCTGCACTGATTTCAATGCTGTTCTGCTGCGCTAACACTTGGTTAAATGTGACAGTTGAGGCTGATGCTGCGGCCGCCCATAAAATCAACACACTGCTGATAAATGCCGTTGTTGCTGTATTCTTTTTGTTATTATTCATGGTGTTTCCTGTTAATTTTAAATTGATGATTCGATTTATGGTTTGCTATTGAGTTGTTCTTCTATGACTGCCATCGACGGATCTCTGTTGTTGATGTAGTCAGCAAAAAACAAGGGGGTATGAATGTCTGGGCTTAATGAATCAACCCGTAAATCCAAATTCATGGTTTTCCAAAAACAAGTGTTCCAATCCGAACAACCATTAACTAAATCATGCTTGCCTGTAGCAAACTTAATCTGGATTTTTGAATTGGGCAATTCCATTAAATTGTCTTCTCCCCATGAAATTAATTCATCACCAATATCGGTACCTAATATGGTTACTTTTTCACCGCCGAAATAAGCGATGTAGGCGGCGCTGTAAATGCCTGCGGAAAATGTGTGGTTACCAATGATGAGAAAAATCCGACCTTGTTCTGGTACCAGATCTGGAAATGCCCGCATACAATCCTTGGTCTTCAGCATATTGCCGCCACTGTTATAACGGTGATCAACAATCAAGTTTTGTAGCCCACTGTTCTGAAACTGTTCCATGGCGCTTTCACAAAACGCTGTAATGGATTGGTTGCTGCTGTCATTGTTGGTCCAGAATTGGACATAGAATGCATCTAAAGTTTTAAGCTCTTTGGTTTGAAACAAAGCCAATGGTTGTTGGAGATACAAAGGCAAGTCAGTACTTTCTTGCAATACGGACTGCCATTTGGGTTGTGACTTTTTATACACCATTGGTGCCAGCAGTACATTCGATCTGTTAATTTGGTCATTGGAGAATTCAATGGTGGCAGTGACCGCAACCACATGACTGATGCCGTTGTTATCCAACAATAAATTAATGGTGTTTGAATCCTTGGCTATTCCTGCCGCTTGCAACAATTCAGGCGACTCTAGAATGTAGGGCACCATTTTATTGAAGTTACCCTCATTACCAGACACATACGCTCTGAGCTGTCCCAACACCTCAAACATCGGCGTATCATCTATCGCCAAGATTTTTTGTCCCAATAATTCTTCATACCCTTCAAAAGCACGAATGATGTAATAGCCGTCTGCGAACATATGCCCTCGAATTGGAAGGCGGTTGTATTTTAAGGTTCTGGCATACTCTCTGGTTTTGCTGTGGCCATTACCGGCCGCTGCCACAATTTTTGCCACTGCCAATTCAAATTCTGCATCAGTGGTATCCGTTACATATTCTTGCACTTGTGCATAAAGACGTTCAGCTTTGGCTCTGGATTCTTGGGTGAAACTTTTATCTAAATTAAAGAACATAGATAAATAGTCCATGTCTTGTTTCCTGGCTTCAGCTTGATCCAAAGGTTCTGGGTAATTAGCCTCTGGTGCATCAGTATCAAATTTGAGCTTAATTAATAAATGATACGTGGGTATGCAAATCAGAACCAGTAAAGCAACACTGAGCGCTATCCTGATTGACCCGTTTTTGGGTAATTTAAATTTCATGCAAAATTAACTTGAGTTTAAAAATATGATCATGCATCATGAAATGTACTTTTCCCAGGCATCAATGACCAACTACTCAGGTGAAACACAAACAGCTCAAATACTTTTTCTTCAGTAAATCATGGACTTAGATAGCAAGTACTCTTTCCGGCTGTTGACCTACTGTGGCATCTTGTTGTTGGCAATTTTGTTGAGTAAATGGGTGCTTAACCAATCTGGAAAAAACTTTCAATGGCTGGCCAGCCAAGTTAAATATCAAATCTATGATTCACCTTCCTATGCTGAACCAAATTTTGATGATCGCCATTGGCAATCTGCGGCTTTGAATCAAATACCGATAACTGATCAAAATCATTGGATTCGAACCACCATTGATGTCCCTAATGAAACATTCAACAACCCGCCTTATGCCCTTTTTCTATCCGGATTATTTTCTGCGGAAGTTTACTTAAATGGACAACGCATATTCAGTAAGGGAGACATCGATTCAACAATTGCTGGTTTGATTGACAGCGCCATTTATTTACCTGAGGATGAATTACTCTCAGACACACCTCATTTAGCGATGCGAATTTCTACCAAAAATGCAGGGTACACGGTAGACACGCCATTTCATATAATTGGCATCGCTGAGTATGATGCAGATGCCAGAAGAGAATTGCGTTATTATGCCGTTCCTTTGGTACTATCCAGTGCCTTCTTGTTGTTGGCTTTCCAATTTTTCAGAATCGCACGCGCTGGTGGTACACCCCACTTGAATTATTTGGCCTTGGCATCGGCCTTTGCTTTATTTCAGTTACTCTCTGAAGTCAGTAGATCCTTCGTTTCCTATCCCTATGACTGGCATTTATACCGCAGTTTTCTCATTTGGGGCTTTAATTTATTGTCGATGATGTTTTTAGTGGGTTGGTATATCAATCGCTTAAAAACACGCAAGTTATGGGTCTCTGTTAGTTTAGTATTGATGCTGATAGCCAGTTATTTCATCGCCGGCTTTGATCAGAAAACCACAGTGGTGATCCAGATTACCAGCGCCTTTTTACTTTTAGGCCTCATCTTCAACAGAAAAAACGATTTGTTAATCATTGCTGTGGTGCTCTTGGGATTGGTCTGGTTGGCTATCAGTCAATTCGATACCATTTGGCTGCTTGATATTGGGTTTTATGTCAGCTTTATGGTGTTCCTCAGTTTTGTTTGGTGGTGGATTTCATCTGGCAGTCAAAGCAGTGACTCACCAGCCAAAGAACCCAGCGATGTGCGACACATCACCATCAAAGCCACGGGTAAACTGACTAAGATTGCAGTCCAGGATGTCTTATACATCAAAGCAGAAGGTAATTTCGCAGAAATATTCACTGTTGACGGTAAGACGCATTTACACCACCTGCGCTTGGGACAAATAATGGAAAACCCACCCAATGGCCTGTTGCGCATTCATCGTTCGTATGCTGTCAACATGGATAAAGTCAGTGCCCTCAAGTCAAAAGAAGGCAGCCGTTATTATGCTGAAATAAACGACCAACTGATTCCAGTCAGTCGTTATAAGCTGGCCGATTTTAGACAAGCCTTTAGCTATGATTCCCGTTAAATTAAGTGGGCAATTAAGGCCACAGATACAGTTTTTTGTTCTTCATATCTATAGCTGATCTTTGTTGGCTTAGAAACTCATAACCCAACAAACCATCGATGATCGATTGATGCCCCCATTGGATGTCAGCAATCACGAATCGATGCTTGTTATACTCAATGCCACCTATCTTGAATGTCACCAATTCCATCACTTCTGTAACTATGGGTTGGTTATCTAAACCGTTCAAGTTCTCATGGCTAAGGAAGTTCATGAATTGATCCAAAGGTTCGCGCCATTTCGTAGCTAGCATGGCACCCTCTGCACCACTGTCTATTCCCATTAATAAGACTTGTGTACCAACCTCAATGTTAATTACCGGCATATGAGCAATCACCTCAACATCAAAGACTTCAGGATGGCCCTGACCCCAGTCAACGGCTTGGTGCAGTGGGTGCAAGGTGATGGTCTGCTGCGAATAGTCATAATCAACAATGAACTGACTCAATAAATCGGCGCCAATGATGCCATGCACTTCAGCTGAGTATTCTTGATGAAAATGTGACAAGTCTGCCAACCTTGTTGGTGTGTTTTCTAGAGTAACAGGGCCCCATTTAAAACTCTTTACTGTGGCAGTTTGTTCTCCTTTGACCTGACCACCTACACCATGTGAGGCTTTTTCGATGTCTTTAACATCTGTCAATAAATCAACATAACGAGACTGGTTCAGAATCATTCCAGGCGCACCACTGTCTATAAAAAATAAGCCTTTGATACCGTTGACCGAGGCCTCTACAAAAATTAAACGACCTCGTTGTTCAAAGGGTAATGTGACCGCTTCAGTAATTTTGGATGCGACCTGTGGCGGGGCTTGACTTTGTTGATGACCATGACCAGCCATATTGATGACTGACACTGGCGCTGCAAACAACAAAAAATTTTCATCCAATAAAATCTCAATTGACTCAGATTCGCTGTCTGAATGAAATGAAGTGTTGATTCGATAGTTGCTTTGACCAGCTATTTCCTCAATTGAAGTAATCGTAATCATATTGATGGTTTTTGGGTATTGTGAGACCACTTGTGACATGATCATTTGAGCCATATCCCCACCGTAGCCTGAATATTCAAACTCAGGGGAAAGTTTGGTCTCAATCAAAGCAAACTGTTTTTGGTTCAAGGCCTCTTTCAAATGATCCAGGGTTTGTTCAATTTCAACTTTATTGTCAGCAACATGGTGATTGGCCCAAATATTTGGGCGGATCAAGACAATTAACATCATTACTGTGATGGTTCGTTTCATGGTAAATACCTCATTTAGTGCTTATAAAGAAATGAATATAGCCACCATCACAAGGCTTTGCGCTCCAGCCGATAAGTTGGGACGTTTTAATGATTAATTAATTGAACTGTCTCTATTTTGTTGGCGAAATTCAGAAGGGGTGAGACCGGTGTGTTTTTTGAACAGGCGATTGAATGTAGATTTAGAACCAAAGCCACTTTCAAAAGCCAGGTTCAGCAAAGATGTATCAACAAAATCAGGATGTTTGATTTTGTTGATTACCGTTTCAATGCGATAAGCATTAATGAACTCGAAGAAGTTTTGCTGGCTTCTTTCATTGATAACCTGTGACAGATGATGAGCACTCACATCCAACTGTTGGGCCAAAGAATAAAGCGTGATGCCATCATCTAAATGGGGGTTATGTTGCTGCATATACTCAGTGAGTTGCGCGCCAATCAGTTCAATATCATCTTGGGTAAGACTAGATTTAAGGTATTTTACTTTTTCATTATGTGGTTCCGCGATGTCTTTTTCAGTTAACTTGTTACCGACCACCACGATGTCGCCTATAAACATATTGGTTTGTGTTAAGCCGAAATAACCAATCACATATAAATAAACAGCAACCGCCATAAACAGCACGTGGCCAATTGGGTTTTGTTGTTGGTCTGAGTAAAAGCGAACGTAAACAAATAAAATCAATACCACCAACCAAATCGCCAGTAAGCCTTTCGTTAAAATTTTCAACCAATTCAAATTGATGGTTTCAACTTCTGCAAAACGCTCTAATAAAGTTTGTTGGTATTTTTTTAAGATATTCAAAGAGAGCAAACTGTATACAGGTACTGAAGTTAACAGCAGCACATTGAAAATGACTGGCATGGAAAAAATATGTTGGAATTTTTGTTCTCCACCCTCAGCCAAAGAATAACCATTCAACACCAGTATTTGATACAAGAAAAATCCCACAATTGGGAAAAAATGCAGCACATCAATGGCTTTGATTCTGGCCTCAACAGCGGTCAAAGTTCTGATGTACAAAAACAGCATGGGCCCCTGTATGAATGGAAATCCCGCACTGAAGTTTAACAGCAGAAAGTTTTGCCAATTAAACTGTAAATACAAGGCATTGATCAACAGATGCAAACCGAGCAGAAACAACCAGAGCGACAAGATTCGATCTGCTTTAACTCGATGCTTTTTTGTCGTGTTCAAAGCAGTCAGAAAAAAAGCCTGTGCTGCTGCAAGAACAAAAATAATTTCCATTCAGTTAAGTAAAACCCAGTTAACCATTATCCAAAGTTATAACCGATGACAGAAAGTTTATACAAGCCAATATTTTTATTTATGTGGCTTGTCGCACGCGTAAATATCGCCAATAAAAGAGTACGCCCAGAGCAGCCGCCATGTGCTTCAAACTGTGACCACTGATGACTGATAATGTTTGGAAGATTTGGGCATCAAAATGCTCAAGTAACTTGGCCACCACATAACAACCCAGAAAAACCCACAACAAGTAACTGTGGGTGTAGGGTTTTGGGTAAATCACAAAGATGATGGGCATCATAATCAAAGGCAAGAACTGTACCAGCGCATAGAGTCGTAAATCACCAGCACCATTGGTTTCAGTGTACTGCCAATAGACAATGCTCAATAAACCCACCACGATCAGCGGCCACAACAAACGCTTACCTAAGGTGGCATCAATGTGTTCAGCCAATACCACACTGAAAAAGGCCATAAACGCCACGGTCATGGGCAACCTGTCCCAAACCAAAGTGTGGTTGTTGGGATTGAGGTGATACCAACTGGACCCTAAACCCACAAAAATAATGCCCACGAAAAACACCCAATAAAACACCTGAAAATTAGGCTGAACCAGCATCTTTCTGTTTGATAAAGATTTCAAACCCATGAAGCCAACAATCACAAAAGGTAAATTCGACATCACATTCCAAAAATTATTGATACCCCAACGAGGCAAGGCATCGGCAAACAAATGGTAGTTCAAATCTTGAGGAATGGGGTCAACCCAATACATCACGGCAGCCACTATCAAAACAATGACAGGGATGATTATTTTAGTTTTCATGGTTTAACTCCCATCGGTTTATTTATTGCTTTACTGTTTACTAAATGCCAGATTTTGTACCCGGCCTGCAGCCATTTTGAACCCGGTTATCTTGCCATCGGTTCGTTCAAAATTCCAAACACTGCCTTGATAGCTCAATTGGTCTTTGGCCGACACACTCAATGTTAATGGCTCAATGTTACCCAACGAAACGGTTAATTTGTCATCAATCACCCTTAAATGATAAACCACATCCAATTCTTTGCTGTAATAATCGCCAACAAAATCATTCAAATCTACTGCTGCAAAATCATCACCAGCCAATCTTTTCCATTCAGATTTTTGTCCAGCTTGAACCAAAGTCATGATTTGAGCATGGTGGTCTTCCAGTTTTGAGAATGTGAATGTGATGGATTCATCTTCACCAATTTGATATTGATTGGCCACACCTTTACTGGCCGTTAAATCATATTCCTTGGCATTCCACAATTGCACAGCATGCAGCTTGTCATCTTGTATGCTAAGCATCAGCTCTACGCCTTTTTGTACTGCATATTTACCAACCAACTGTTTATGGGTTAATGTTTGTGCCTGTTCTACTGACGCCACAGCTTCATCGGTTGTTGGCTCAGCTTTGAAATGGTCTTGCAAATACACATCAGCCACTTGATAGGCCATGATAGATGGTCTGGCATCGCCCCTATTAGCAAACACCGCCACCGAAAACTTCTGCTCTGGAAACCGCACCAACTCTGCTCTGAAACCAACAAATGCGCCACCATGGCTGATGGTTTTTAGGCCTTTGTACTCACCGTTAATTAAACCAGCCGCATAATCAATTTTTTCACCATTGTTGAGTACCCCTGGCCGGGTCATTTCCTGCCAGAACTGTTTACTCAACACTTTCGAATCATAATAGGCATCATCCCATTTTTTGATGTCGTTGATAGAGGTAAAAATTCCACCATCACCGATCATGTTCAAGGTGGTCATGCTGATTTGATAACCGCCCTCTGCTGTGGGCACATAGCCAGAGGCACGATTTTTAACAATTTGGGTGTGGTCATTATGAAAATGTGTGCTGTGCATACCCAATGGCTCGAACAGTTCCTGGTTGGCGTAATCTGCCATATTCATGCCTGCCACTTGGTTAACAATTTGTCCCAACAACCAGTATCCAGAATTACTGTAGAGGTGCTCTTCACCAGGGACAAAATTCAACTCTGACTGGTTGATCAGCCACTGCATGACATCTTTGTCTTCATAGTAATCATTGTCATCCAAACCTTTCAAATAGGACAAGGTCAGGTAATCTCTGATACCACTGGTGTGATGCAGTAAATGCTGCACGGTGATGGTTTCAGCGTAGGCAGGAAAGTCAGGGAAAAACTGTGCCAAAGTATCGGTCAATTTCAACTTACCCTGCTCTGCCAACAGCACAATACAGGCCGCTGTGAATTGTTTGGATGTGGAGCCGATCCGAAACACTGAATCAGCTGAATTGGGTATATCGTATTCCATATTGGCCATGCCATAACCACGGGCATAGACCAGTTCGCCATCATGGATCACTCCCAAAGCAGCGCCTGGCACACCAGCTTGATCCCAAGCAGCAAACACTTTATCCACAGCTTGTTTCTGTGCATCGCTGGCTAACAATAAGGGTGAAAACAACAGCGACAACATGCCCATTAACGTATTCTTCATAGATCAGAACCCTCTAAAATAGTGGTCATAATCATACCAGAGACATGGCAGTATTTCACGGTGAGTCAAGCAGTGATTTTTTTATCAAGGATTGCTGGCCGAGAGCTCTGCATAAGTCTTATAATGTTCAGGATGTGTGGTGCCTATAATGTAATCAATGACCCTTTTACCCATGCCATCACTGAGAGCTTGGGTGTTGCTGCCGTTGAAACACGGGGTATTCGTGCGCCCGCTTCAATGATTCAAATTGTGACTGAAGATGCCAATGATCGATATTTAGAAGATGCCAAATGGTGGTTATTATTAAATCCAGATGGTAAGCCCAACTATAAATATGCCACTTTTAACAGCCGCTGGGATAAATTGTATTCATCATCTTTAACCAAGAATTTATTCAAAACATCACGCTGCATCATGCCAGCCTCTGGCGTGATCGAAGGTCAGGACAAACACTACCATCACATCACCTCAGAGCGTGGTGCTGTGGCCTTGGGCGGTATCTACAAACAATACAAAATCGGTGATGAAACCCTGACCACCGCTTCGGTCATCACCTGTGGCGGCAATCCCAAGTTAGACAGTATTCACCGCAAATCGGTGCCTTTGATGCTGGATTGGGAAGATGAAAACTTACTCGATATGTGGCTGGATCCCAGCTTAACTGACAGCGAAGCCTTTCGTCATTTACTGACCCCGAAGATCAACATGAACTTAATCGCTACACCGATTGTTGGTGCGCGCGATTTAACCCCCAGAGCCGACCAAATTGAGGTATTTGCCGATGAGTAAAGTAACCATCATTAAACCCCTGTCCTCGCGTCATGAGATGCCTTTTTATGAATCCAAAGTCCCCGCTGGTTTTCCTTCGCCAGCCACTGAGTATTTAGGCGATACGCTGGATTTAAATGATTATTTGATCCACAACAAAACCGCCACTTTTTTCGCCAAAGTGGAAGGCGATTCGATGATTGGCGCCGGTATTTTTGAAGGTGACTTGTTGGTAATTGATCGCTCTAAAAACCCCAAACACAACTGCATCGTGGTGGCCGTGATTGACAATGAATTCACCGTCAAGCGTTTGTGCACCCATGACGGCATTGAACTGCGTCCAGAAAACCCAGCCTATGAACCGATTAAAATCAACGGCGAAATTGAAATGCAAATTTGGGGCGTGGTCACCAGCATCGTTCGCAAGTTATGAGGAAGTTCTGGCTTGTCGTTTGATGTGAAGGAATGCAAATGGCTGATTTAACGATTATTTTCTTTGTACTTGCTGTCTGGTTGGTTTTTTGGCATTTAATTTATACAAAGAACTTGAAACGAATAAGGCCTTTGGCAATAGCCGTCATCATTGTACATTTTCTGTTACTTTGGCTGTTAATCAGTTTGCTGTTCTATTGGGTCTATTTACAATCAACTGTTTTATTTTGGTGTATGGTTTCAAGTGTGATTTTTCAGTTGGGCTATTTAATTCGCGTGATTGCAAAAAACTGAAAATTTGTTTGTCTCAAAAAAGTTTGTAGGATGGACTCCGCCCATCAAAATTAATGAGAATACTTCAATAAGACTTATACATTCGATTGTTGAATATTTCGTAAGTAACAACATACAAAGTGTATTATTGTCTTTTTGTGATGGGCGGAGCCCATCCTACGTGGTTTCTTTTCAACAGAATTTCAAATCTTTAAAAATCGCTTCTCAAATTTCGCGAATAAGAGGTATGATAATCACCCCATGATAGCCCTGTGTGACGTCAATAACTTCTATGTATCCTGTGAGCGGATTTTCCATCCGGCGCTACAGAACAGGCCGGTGATTGTGCTGTCTAACAACGACGGTTGTGCAGTGGCCCGTTCCAATGAAGTGAAAGATCTGGGTATTAAAATGGGCGCACCCTTACACCAGATTCAAGACCTGATTAAACAACACAACATCGCGGTGTTTTCTTCCAATTATGTGCTCTATGGTGACATGTCCAATCGAGTCGATGACATCATTGGTTTGTACAGCGATCAGATTGAGAACTACAGCATCGATGAATCATTCATTCGTTTCAATGGTTTTGAGCATTTGAACCTGACTGAACACTGTCAGAAGATGGTTAAGCAGATTGATCAATGGTTGGGTCTACCAGTCTGTGTGGGCATGGCACCATCGAAAACACTGGCTAAAATCGCCAATCACTACGCTAAAAAGCTCAAAGTAGACGGCAACGTGCTCAATCTCTCACATGACTACCACATCAAACAAGCCTTAGAACATTTACCCGTGAATGAAATTTGGGGCATTGGCAGACGCCTGTCACAACACTTGAATGAGATGGGCATTGAGACCGCTTTGCAGCTGCGCAATGCCGATCGCAAAACGTTGCGCAAACGTTTTTCAGTCAATATGGAACGCACCATCATGGAATTACGCGGTGTCTCTTGTATTGAATTTGATGCCGATCCGGAAAAGAAAAAAGAGATCGTATGCACCCGTTCGTTTGGTAACAAATCAGATGACTATCAATTACTCAAGGAAGCGGTGGCCTACCATGTCAGCCGAGGTTGTGTGACCTTGCGCGAACAAGAGTCAATGGCGCAATGTTTAACAGTGGGCATCAAAACCAATCCGTTCTCTAAACGCGACCAACAATACAGCAACTCCATCACCTTACAACTACCCCAAGCCAGTGACTACACCGGCCATTTTCTGGCTGCTGCTTCTCATGGCCTCAGACGTATTTTCAAACAAGGTTATCACTACAAAAAAGTCGGTATCATGTTATCCAACTTAAGCGACAAAGGTTCGGTGCAACAAGATCTGTTCAACCCACAACCGGTATCTGCCAAGAACGATCAATTGATGCAAGTGATGGATCAAATCAACGATCGCTATGGCAAAGGCAAACTCCGAAGCGGTACCGAAGGTTTCGATAAACAATGGGTGATGCGCTCTGATGAAAAATCAAAAGCATTCACCACCCTGTGGTCAGATCTGATTAAGGTTTGATGTCAGAAAACTAAAGCGTATTACCTATTCTTTTCAGCCCATCGAAAAAAGCTGTGGGGCGCCAATGCATCCAAATAAACTTGGCCTGACCGACAATGTTTTGCTCCGGAATCAAACCAAAAACCCGACTGTCTTTACTGAAGTCACGGTTATCACCCATACCAAAATAATGACCTTCAGGAACCACAAGATCGGTGTGTGTATAACTGCGGTGCACCCAATTTGAATGCAGCACCGTGTGTTCTTTGCCATTGGTTTTGGCGTTCTTTTGCATCAAACCGTTGGGGTTGATATCATCATGGTAACCTTGGTAAGAACCATTGGACTGTTCCTCAAGTAACTCACCATTAACGTAAACCTGCTTGTTGTATTCATCATAACGAATGTGGTCACCAGGGACTCCGATCACACGTTTAATCACATCAATAGAAGGGTCTTCAACCGATCTGAATACAAAGACATCACCGCGTTGGGGTTGGCCAGTTTCAAAAATGGTTTTGTGGGTAATTGGCATTTTTAAACCATAAGCAGATTTATCCACATAAATAAAATCACCGGTAAGCAGTGTCGGCATCATCGACGAAGACGGGATTCTGAAAGGCTCAAAAGCAAATGACCTGACCGATAAAATCAAAAACAGCAATGGAAAGAAGCTACCTGCAGCTGCGGTAAAACGCAGGTATTTGTTACGCCCCACTTTGCGTTTGCTGAGCTTCACAAACAGCCAGGCCGACAAAGTCAGTACCACAGCCAAAAATAAAAAAACTTCATAATCCCAGTGAAAACCATTCATAGCCAATCCTCATTCTTAATTAAGATTTATAGAGAACCAAATCCACCAAAGGTTCACAGCAACCAGTAAAAAGGGCAAAAATACTGACTAATGGCATAGAAATTAATTGATCCTGCTGCCACAATAGTCATCATTAAAAGACCATACATTAATCACTATGTTAACCACCTTCAGCCCGGACCAGTTTAAAACCATTGCTTGGAAAAATGGTCAAGGTGAAACCACAGAACTGGCCATCAGTCCAAATGGAACACTGGCAGATTTCGATTGGCGTTTGAGTATTGCCGGTGTCAATGAAAATGGTCCATTCTCTGACTTCAGCGGCTATGATCGACAATTAATTTTACTCAATGGTGATGGCATTAAACTCACTCATGATGAGCAAAAAATCGATGAATTAACAACCCCGCTTTCAATGGCTGCCTTTGACGGCGCCAGTCAGACGGTTGGAGAGTTATGCCAGGGACCAATAACTGACTTCAATGTGATGACCAAACAAGGACATTTTAAAGCTGAGGTAAGAACCTATCCTCAACAATTATCAACCACATATTCAGCCACTGCTTTGAATTTCATATACGCTGTGAAGCAGTCCATTGCTATACAAATCAATCAAGACAACATTGAATTACCCGTTGGTCATTTGTTGCGAATTGCAGGCCAAGTTGAAAACGTTGTTCAGGTTTCTGGCCAAGGCTTTATAGTGATTTTAATAATGGCGGTGACCTAATACTTCGGCTCCGCTCTGCACTACCACTTCGACTCCGCTCAGTGAACGGTGATTCGCTGACTGAGCGGAGCCGAAGTCTTTTAAAGCTAAATGTAATGAGCCAATTCCTAGCTGAATATTAATAAACAAGATTTCCAAATTGCTGATATAAACTTGTTGCTGGGTCCATTTACAGAGCTGGAACTATTGAACATTAACTTAAGGGTTTATAACACCCAAAGATCTCACACACCCCTGAATCCCCTCTCAAGAGGGGACTTAGTTTTGCTCTTCCATTAAAGTTTCACTCTAAACATTGAATAACGCAGTTTTGATGCAATGCCTAAAAAAAACCCAAACCCTATTTCCCCTCTTGAGAGGGGCGCAGGGGTGTGTGTTTAAAACCAATCAATCCAAAACCCTGACAGACTGCCAATAATTCTCGCGCCAATAAGCATCTTGCAAACTTGAAATGATCACGCCTTTGGATGTTGAAGCGTGTAAAAACTGATCGTCCTCAAGATAAATGCCGACATGATGAAGTTTGCCTTGATTGGGAATTTTAAAGAACACCAAATCACCTGTACGTAAATTTTTCTGCTTAACTTGTTTGGACAATTGTGCTTGGGATTCAGTGGTACGTGGTAACTATAGGTCAAACTCTTCGGCAAAAGTTAACTGCACAAACCCAGAACAATCGATACCCTGTTTACTCATACCACCCAGTCGATAAGGGGTACCTTGCCACTGATCATGGCGCTGATACAATTGATCTAGCAAATCTTCAGAATGATTGGCCTCAATTGAATGTCCGCAACCTAAGACCAAACTAACCAGTAGTAATGATATCCACTTCATGAGAATAATTATAGTTGGTAAAACATAACAGATTCAACTTACATATTTGAAACAGCAAATGGCAGCAACAATGATTTTTCTGAAATAAAATCATTGACAAAAAAATCTAGCCGCTCTAACATGCGAAACATGAACACAAGATTTGCACATATCCATCACCATTCGTTAATCGACAACGGGGTGGCTTAGTGCCATAGAGAAAAAGAATTCTTTTAAAAGCCCCGTAAACCAAACGGGGCTTTTTTTTGACCATAATTTATGAATACAGAACTGAGATGAATAACTACAAAACAAGAACAAACCACCATCATTTGACCGACATATACTGACGGCGCTGATGTTATTCGCATTTTTTTCACTAAGCCCCGTCAATAATACGGGGTTTTTTTTGGCCTAATTGAAAGTAAACAACATGGCTACAACAAACACACAAAGTACTGAGAGAACACAATGAAACTTAAAATGGCCATTCCGAAAGGAAAACTACAAATCGAAATCCTTAAACTGCTTTCTGACATCGGCATTCAAGTGATGGGAGATGACCGAAACTACCGCCCAAGTTGTTCTGATGAACGATTTGAAATTAAACTTTTAAAAGGACAAAACATCCCATCTTTGGTGGAATTGGAACAACACGACATTGGGTTCTCTGGTTTAGATTGGATTGCTGAACAAAATGCTGATGTTGAAATCATCAAGCCTTTGGGGTTCAACCCGGTCAAAATCGTCGCTTGTATCCCTGAAGACTGGGATTATGAGTCTTTGAAAAATCGCAAGATTATTGTAGCAACTGAATACATGAATCTGGCCAAAAAGTTCCTAGATAACAATGGTTTTGATGCCCAATTAATTCGCTCCTATGGTGCCACCGAAGTCTTTCCTCCTGAGGATGCCGATATGGTTATTGATAACACCAGTACGGGCAGCACCATCAAAGCCAATCGCCTCAAGATATGTGATGTGGTTTATGAAAGTGCCACTCAGTTTTTTGCCAATATAGCTGCTTTGCGTGATCCCATGAATTAAGCCATCAGTGATGACATGTTGTTGTGGTTGG
>JBPOFV010000005.1:0-20709 GCA_051252335.1 Marinicella sp.
AAAGTATTTGAAAAAATCATTGAAGGCATTTTATTGTTGGCGGCTTCGATTGCCATCATGACCACAGTTGGTATCGTGATGTCAGTGCTATTTGAATCTACAAGGTTTTTCGGTGAAGTGCCCATATTGAGTTTTATGTTTGGCACTGAGTGGTCACCACAAACCGCGATAAGGGCTGATCAGGTGGGTTCGTCGGCAGCGTTTGGAGCAGTCCCATTGTTTGTCGGCACCATGCTCATATCATTCATTGCCTTGTTGGTATCGGTACCCTTGGGGTTGATGTCGGCCATCTATTTGTCAGAATATGCAAGTCGCTCAGTGCGAGCGGTTGCTAAGCCAGTGTTAGAAATCTTGGCTGGTATTCCAACGGTGGTATATGGCTTTTTTGCGGCCTTAACAGTGGCTCCATTTATTCGTGGGTTTGGTGAATCAATCGGGCTTTCAGTGGCGTCAGAAAGTGCATTGGCTGCTGGTTTAGTGATGGGTATCATGATCATTCCATTTGTCTCATCCTTGTCGGATGATGTGCTGTCTGCAGTTCCACAAAGTTTAAGAGAAGGTTCATTGGGACTGGGAGCGACACGTTCTGAAACCATCGTTAAAGTACTGATTCCAGCTGCCTTACCAGGCATTGTCGGTGGTGTGCTCTTGGCAGCATCCAGGGCCATTGGTGAAACCATGATTGTGGTTATGGCAGCAGGTTTGGCTGCGAATTTAACGGTCAATCCGTTGGAAGCGGTGACCACTGTTACGGTTCAAATAGTCACTTTATTAACAGGTGACCAGGAGTTTGACAGTGCCAAAACATTGGCGGCTTTTGCTTTGGGCTTGATGCTGTTTGTCACTACATTGATTTTGAATGTGATTGCCTTGCATGTGGTGAGAAAATACAGAGAACAATATGAATAACACTGATTTGGTTAAACGTGGCTTGAAAAAGCGCTATTTGAAAGAGCGTCTATTCAAGATGATGGGTATGTTTTCGATTGCAGTTGCTATACTATTTTTGCTTTTCTTGCTAACTGACATAGCCAGTAAGGCGATGCCTGCATTCTCTCAGACCAAGATAAATCTATCCGTCCATTTAGATCCAGAGCGTTTGGGTTTGAATGAAAACAGAACAACGGAAGACCTGATGAATGCAGATTTCAGGTTGGTCATCAGAGATGCCTTGTTGGCTGAATTTCCGGCGGTGACAAAACGCAATGATAAAAGATTGCTATATTCTTTGACCAGTATGGGTGCTGAATTTCAACTCAGAGATATGTTGATAGCTGAGCCAGAATTGTTGGGCCAGAAACTGGCTGTTGATTTCATCGCAGATGATGATGTTGATGCAGTGATTAAAGGCACTATTGACCGAAATTTGCCGGAATCTGATCGACGCGTTAACAATAAAAAAATGGCTTGGATTTCTGCATTGGAGGATAAAGGGCAAATCAGTACAGGTTTTAACTGGCTCTTCTTTTCCAGCGGCGATTCACGGGAACCAGAAATGGCTGGAATTAAAGGCGCAATACTTGGTTCCCTGTATACTTTGTTGGTGACTTTGTCACTGTCATTTCCAGTGGCTGTGGCAGCAGCAATCTATTTAGAAGAGTTTGCACCAAAAAATCGTTTCATTGATTTTATTGAAATAAATATCAACAATTTAGCTGCGGTGCCCTCGATTGTATTCGGTTTGTTAGGTTTGGCAGTTTTCATCAATTTCTTTAGTCTGCCTAGATCGGCTCCTTTGGTGGGGGGTATTGTCTTGTCATTGATGACCTTGCCTACCATCATCATTGCCTCCAGGTCAGCAATCAAAGCCGTTCCGCCTTCCTTGCGTGAAGCCGCATTGGGACTAGGGGCATCAAAAATGCAATCGGTGTTTCATCATGTGTTGCCTGCGGCTTTACCAGGCATACTAACTGGCACCATCATAGGTATGGCACAAGCATTGGGAGAAACCGCGCCGTTGTTGATGATTGGAATGGTGGCATTTATTGTAGACATTCCTCAATCAGTGGTTGACCCTTCAACGGTACTGCCTATACAAGTCTACTTGTGGGCAGACTCACCAGAAAGGGGATTTTTAGAAAAAACATCAGCAGCCATCATGGTTTTGCTGTTCTTTTTAGTTGCGATGAATGCCGTTGCTATTTATCTGCGTAAAAAGTTTGAGAAAAAGTGGTAAAAATTATGAATGAAGTCGTCATGAATAAATTGGTTGAACCAACAATGAAAGCGGACATAAATCCGGAAACAGAAGATTCATTAAACATTGAGTACTCCGAGACAATGGGACAACCCTTGTGTGAAAATGCCAAATTCAAGACTCAAAATGTGAATGTTTATTACGCAGATAATCAAGCCATTCATGACATCAGTTTAGATATTGGGTCGAATGAAGTGATTGCTCTGATTGGGCCATCTGGTTGTGGTAAATCAACTTTTTTACGTTGTTTAAATCGCATGAATGATACCATTGATATTTGTCGAGTTGAAGGTCAAATATTATTGGACAATGAAAACATCTATGACAAAAAACAAGATCCTGTGTTACTCAGAGCCCGGGTAGGTATGGTGTTTCAAAAACCCAACCCATTTCCCAAATCAATATATGACAATGTGGCCTATGGACCACGCATACATGGTTTATCTAGAAATAAGGCAGAATTGGATGATTTGGTTGAAGAGTCACTGATCAAAGCAGGTCTGTTTCAGGAAGTTAAAGATCGACTGCATGCGCCAGGCACAGGTCTGTCAGGTGGTCAACAACAACGACTGTGTATTGCTCGAACCATTGCTGTTCAACCAGAGGTGATTTTGATGGACGAACCAGCCTCTGCATTGGATCCAATTGCTACGGCCAAAATTGAAGAATTAATCAATGAGTTGAAAGAGAACTTTACCATTGTTATTGTGACCCATTCAATGCAACAAGCGGCACGAGTCTCGCAACGAACAGCATATTTTCATATGGGTCGGTTGATTGAAGTTGGCGATACAGATCAAATTTTCACCAATCCGGCGCACGACTTAACTGAAAAATATATCACCGGCAGGTTCGGTTAAAGGAAAAAACATGGAACAATTTGAATTTGAAAAACATACCTCAAGTGAGTACAACTCTGAGCTTGAAGACATCCGTAATCATTTACTGAAAATGGGCGGTAAAGCAGAAAACCAATTACGCAATGCCTTATCTGCCTTGACTCTAAATTCGCTTGAATTGGCTGATGAATTATTAGCTCATGGTGATGACATTGATCAAATGGAAGTCGATTTGGACCAAGAGTGTACTCGAATCATTGCACGCAGACAGCCAGCAGCCAGTGATTTGCGCTTGATAGTTGCAGTGATGAAAAGTATCACAGACATTGAACGAATTGGCGATGAAACAGAGAAAATGGCCAAGCTAATTAAAAAATTAATTAACAAGGGTTTTAAATCAAAATATTACCAAGAAATGGATCGGTTAGGCCAAGAGGTGTTGGCTAATTTATCAGGATCATTGAATGCCTTGGCTCGGCTTGATGCAGAAGAAGCGATAAAAATAGCCCAAAAAGATCAAGTGATTGATGCCCATTTTGATGAGCTCAATGGTCATTTAATTAAGCACATGGTTAAAGACCCCAACAAAGTAAAGCCTTATTTGAGTTTAAGTCAATGTGCTCAATCTTTGGAGCGCATCGGCGACCATGCAAAGAACATCTGTGAATACATCATTTATCTGGTAATTGGCAAGGATGTTCGGCACACCGATATGGAAGAAGTCAAAAATAATTATTTTGAGTAAGGCCTTAGATCAGACAGTATACTGGTTCAGTTCTTTTGAATGCGACTGGGTCTAAGTACCAATTCTCCGCCACAGTTTGGGCAAGTGTTTTTGAGTTCTTGATTGACACATTCGTTGCAGAAGGTGCATTCATAGCTGCAGATATATACGTCAGTTTGGTGATTAGCCAAAGCCTTTTCGCAGCGTTCACATTTTGATCTCATTTCTAACATCTCAGGGATTGAATAATATGAATTAATAACCATGTTAGTTGTTTGATGAATGATCTGCAAGCTTACTAAATAAGGAGAATAAAATGAAACATGTATTGGTCACTGGAGCAAACCGAGGGATTGGCTTAGAATTGTGTCGCCAACTTGAAGCACAAGGTCACAAAGTAACAGCAGTATGTCGCAACAGCAGTGATGAACTTAATGCTTTGAATGTGCAGGTGATTGAGTCATGTGATGTGACTGATCCGACATCATTAAAGCAGTTGGTACAGACCTTGGGTGAGGAAAAGGTTGACCTGTTAATTAACAATGCAGGTATTCTGGCATCCAATTCATTGGGCGATATAAATTATCAAACCGTATTACAGCAATATCAAGTCAATGCCATGGCTCCTTTGATGGTGACTGAAGCGTTGTTGCCACTGTTATCAGTAGGTTCAAAAGTAGCAATTGTGACCAGTCGCATGGGTTCGATGGCAGACAATGATTCAGGTGGTCATTATGGTTATCGCATGAGTAAAGCAGCCGTCAACATGGTCGGAACCAGTTTAGCTGTTGATTTGAAACCCCAGGGTATAGCGGTCGCATTATTGCATCCAGGTTATGTGAAAACTGACATGACTGGTGGGCAAGGGTTTGTAGATACCTCGCATTCTGCCACAGGCTTATTGGCCAGAATTGATGAATTAAATCTGGATAACTCAGGTTCTTTCTGGCATGCTGATGGCGAAGTATTGCCTTGGTAGGAAACATGTATGAAAATGATAACGGCCATCATTAAACCTTTTAAATTAGATGATGTAAGAGATGCCCTAGAAGCTGTTGGTGTACGCGGCGTGACGGTAACGGAGGTGAAAGGCTTTGGACGGCAAAAAGGACACACTGAGTTATATCGTGGAGCAGAATATGTGGTGGATTTTTTACCCAAGTTAAAAATAGAAATCGCAGCTCCTTCTGATCAAGTTGATGCCATCGTTGATACCATCGTTGAAACGGCCAGTAACAACAAAGTGGGTGATGGGAAAATTTTCATCCATGAATTAGAAAAAGTCATTCGAATCCGTACAGGTGAAACTGATCAGGACGCTTTGTAATTACACCCACCTTAACATGCATATACACAATAGATTGTTGACATCAGCTTAGCAAATCGATAGCATGTCCCCACTTTCAAACAGGTTCCCGATTCTATTGAATTGGGTTAAACGGGAAGTTGGTGCGATTTAATTCAATTCCAACACTGCCCCCGCAACGGTAATAAAAGTAATGATTCATCATTAAGCCACTGTGCAAATGCATGGGAAGGCGATGATTATCAATGTGATATTAAACATGACATTGACTTTTTAGTCCGGAGACCGGCCAGTTTGATCTTTTATTAAACAATCAACCATGTTCGGGCGGAACAGGAGATATCATGAAATTTCGAAACCATTTTACGGCAGTTTATCTGCTGGCATCGTGCTCATTTATTCAAGCACAAGAAGCAACCAATCAAAGCGATGATTCCGGTCAAGAATTAAGCAAACTCATTGTCAGTGCTGGTTTAGCACCCATTGAACAGAATCAATTTGGTGGTTCAGTGACTGTAATCACAGCTGCAGAAATAGCGGCATCTCAAGCCACATACCTATCAGATATTTTGCGAAAAGTACCTGGTTTTGCCATCAATCAATCAGGTGGTCCAGGTACGCAAACACAACTGAGGGTACGTGGGTCTGAGGCCAACCACGTCATGGTCTTGTTGGATGGTATCAGAGTCAATGATCCTACAGCCAGTGATGAATTTTTATTCAATTATGCTTTGCTAGACAACATTGAAAAAATAGAAATCATTCGAGGACCACAAAGTGCCATTTGGGGTACGGATGCCATGAGTGCGGTCATCAACCTCGTAACCAAACAGAGCGCAGCGAATAATTTAGGTTTTGATGTAGAAGTGGGTTCATTCAATACCAAGCGATTGGCAGTTAATGGTGGCGTTGCAAAAGACTTGTGGGCTCTGGATTTGGGCGTAAACGGGCTTGATACATCAGGTACAAATGTGTCCAGAGGAGGTACAGAAGATGATGGCTATCAAAATTTAGCCAGTCACCTTAAATTTAAAGCTGACCCATCTGATGAATTGGGCTTGACGTTCTCATTGACTCACAGTGATGCCACCAATGAGTTTGATGGCACTGATTTTGCTGTTACTGGGTTACCCGTAGATGCTGATTTGTGGACAGACAGGGAACAGTCGACGGCACAATTCACTTTGACTCACCAGCCCAATCAACAATGGTTCAATGAATTTCATTATCAATGGTCTGATGTAGAAGCCAGAAACTTTATGCATCAGGTCGGTGAAACCAGTTCTACAGCCGCTGATACCAATGAGCTTAAATTGAAGTCATCGGTTTATTTCGGCCAAGACCGTCAACACAGGTTATCTGCTTTGGTAGATCACAGACAAGTTGATTTCGTTCAAAGAGGTGAAGCATCACCGTTTGGTGATCCAAACCAAAGCCAAAGTTATGATGTAACTGGATTGGCTGCAGAATATCACCATCAATTGAATGATGCGTTCAGTTGGAATCTTTCTGCCAGAAATGATGCGTTTAACCGCTTTGAAGATGTCAGTAATTTTAAAGTGGGTGCATCCTATCAATTGGCAGACAGTCTGCGCTTACGTGGTACATTCGGTACAGGCAGCAAAGCACCCTCGTTCATTGAACGGTTCGGCTTCTTTCCAGCTAATTTCATTGGTAATCCAAATTTGCAACCAGAAGAGTCTGATGCTTTTGAATTTGGACTGGAAAAAACGTGGTCTCAAACTAAATTGGAAGTGGTGTACTTTGACCAAGATCTCAGCAATGAAATCAATGGCTTTGCTTTTGATGCTGATTCAGGTTTATTCACAGCGGCCAATAAAGTCGGTGATAGCCAACGCAATGGTTTAGAGGTTATTTGGTCTGGAGACATCAATCAAAACCTTGGGTTTAACTTTAATTACACCTACACAGATGCCACCGAAGAAGATTTTGCAGGTGATGATGTGACTGAAGTTCGCCGTCCTGAAAACATGGCGCAATTGGCGCTGGATTATCGTTTTGCCAGCGATCGAGCTACTTTGTATGCTCAAGTTAATTATCAAGATGATCAGCTGGATGTGTTTTTTGATCCCGCGACTTTTATATCTTCTAACGTAAAACTAGCGGCCTATACCACTTTCGATTTGACTTTAAGTTGGCAATTAACTGACCAATATCAACTCTACGCCAAAGGTTTGAACCTATTTGACGAATCGTATGAAGAGGTGTTGGGCTATGCACGCCCTGGTGCTGCTTTTTCAGTGGGTTTTAAAGCCAGATTTTAAGTTAAGAAATTAATAAAGCCCTTGCATGGATGTGAGGGCTGTCCGATGAGCAACTGATTTGAGCTGGGTTGTTGACTTCAGCCAATCCTTTATCAAGTGATTCAGTCTTGCTTTTCGCTGTCAAAATGTCAGTTTATTGATGTTTTAAATGCTGTATTAAAGTCTCACACACCCCTTAATCCCCTCTCGAGAGGGGAGATTGATCGTCAGTTTTTTTAGATCTGTACCAATCGAATGTCAGTTTACTGATATTTTAAGTGCTGCATTAAGGTCTCACACACCCCTTAATCCCCTCTCGAGAGGGGAATTTGAACGTCAGTTTTTTTTAGATTTGAACCGAATGAATGTCGTTCAATGTTGTATAGGACTTACAAAAAAATGAGGCCCCTCGAACTCCCCTCTTGAGAGGGGTTGGGGGTGTGTTTTTAGTTGTTTAACTTTGAAATTTAACGATCTTTGCTAATCCGATCACAGTCATATTTTCATGATGAAACAATCATTAAAATATGACTTAATTGTGAATGGGTATTACTTGTCTTCTTCTAGGCCAATGCCATCCATTCCCATGGATAAGGAATCAGCATCGCCGCCTTGAGACAATTTAATGGCCAGTCTGACTTCGTTGGCAGAATCAGCATGGCGTAAGGCGTCTTCATAAGTGATTTCACCGGCTTGGTAAAGGTCAAACATGGCTTGGTCGAAAGTTTGCATGCCCATATTGGTTGATTTTTTCATCAAATCCTTAAGTTTTTCAATCTTACCTTTGCGAATGTATTCTTGTGCCAATGGAGAGTTGATTAAGATCTCAACAGCAGCACGACGTCCAGTACCATCAGGAGTTGGAATCAACTGTTGTGCGACCATGGCTCTGAGATTCAATGATAAATCCATCAATAGCTGTTCACGTGCATCTTTAGGGAAAAAGTGTAAAACCCGATCTAAGGCTTGGTTGGCGTTATTGGCATGTAATGTGGCCAAACACAAGTGACCTGTTTCCGCAAATGTCACTGCTTGTTGCATGGTTTCTGATGTTCTGATCTCACCAATCATAATCACATCTGGAGCTTGCCTTAAAGTGTTTCTCAGGGCAATTTCAAATGACTCTGTATCCAATCCAACTTCTCGTTGGGTGATCACACAGCCTTGGTGTTCGTGTACGTACTCGATCGGATCCTCGATGGTGATGATGTGGCCGGTGGTGTTGACGTTGCGATAACCTACCATGGCGGCCAATGAAGTAGATTTACCTGTGCCGGTACCACCAACGAATATAATGATCCCCCTTTTGGTTAATGAAAGTTCTTTTAAAACCTCGGGTAATTTCAATGACTCAAAAGTAGGAATTTTGGTTTCAACTCGACGGATAACCATACCAACAGCATTACGCTGATAAAAAGCACTGACCCTGAATCGGCCTACCGATGACACCCCAATAGCAAAGTTACACTCATGGGTTCTTTCGAACTCTTCTTTTTGATAGGGCGACATGATGCCGGTTACCATGTCACGAGCTTGCGCTTTGGTTAGTGGTTGTTGGGTAATCGGAATGACCCGGCCATGTATTTTAATACTGGGTGCTAAATTGGCAGTGATAAAAAGGTCAGAAGCCTTCTTATGTACCATCAGTTTAAGGTATGAGTTAAAGTCCATGGTGTTTCCTCAATTGTACTATTTTGTTTTTTGAGACTTGGGTTAATAAATCTCGCTATTAATCAAAGTCTTGTTTCTTAACGGCTCTGGATCTGGCTTGTGGTTTAGAAATCAAACCTTTTCTTACCAACTCGATTAAGCATTGATCTAAGGTCTGCATGCCAACTGATTGACCCGTTTGGATGGACGAATACATCTGTGCAACTTTATCTTCACGAATCAAATTTCGAATGGCAGGAATACCGACCATGATTTCATGGGCAGCAACCCGACCACCACCAACGCGTTTAATCAGCGTTTGTGCCACAACAGCTCTTAATGACTCTGACAACATGGAACGAACCATGGGTTTTTCCCCCGCAGGGAATACATCAATGATCCGGTCAATGGTTTTTGCTGCAGAGGTTGTATGCAAGGTTCCAAAGACCAAATGTCCAGTTTCAGCAGCGGTTAATGCCAATCGAATGGTTTCCAAATCTCGAAGCTCACCAACCAGAATGATGTCTGGATCTTCACGTAAAGCAGAACGCAGGGCGTTTTCAAAGCTCTTGGTGTCTCGATGAACCTCACGTTGGTTGATCAAACATTTGTTACTGGTGTGCACAAATTCTATAGGATCTTCAATGGTTAATATGTGACCGTGTTCTTTTTTATTGAGGTAATCAATCATCGCCGCCAGGGTGGTTGATTTACCAGAACCTGTGGGCCCTGTAACCAAAATTAAACCCCTGGGTACATCGATCAACTCTTTAAAAATAGCCGGGCAATTCAAGTCCTCAAAGGTAAGGATTTCTGTTGGAATGGTTCTGAATACACTGCCACAGCCTCTGTTTTGGTTAAAGGCATTAACCCTGAAGCGAGCCAGTCCAGGAATTTCAAATGAGAAATCGATCTCGTAGTCTTCCTCATAAACTTTACGCTGGTAATCATTCATGATGTCATAAACCATGTCATGGAGTTCTTTGTGCTCCAATGGTGGTAAATTAATTCGACGAACGTCTCCATCAACCCGGATCATAGGCGGCAATCCTGCTGATAAATGTAAATCTGACGCTTTGTTTTTTACGGTAAATGCTAATAACTCGGCTATATCCACTTGAAAACTCTATAATTAACTTGTATTGAGTTTAGCTTTGTTAAGTGATAAATTCCAGTGTACTTTTTAAATAATTGACCCAAATGTTAAAAAATATTGTACTGACAGTCTGTTTGATTTTACTTTTATCTGCTTGTCAACCAATGCAAAACAGGGTGACTTTAAATGGACAAACTTTTAAAGTGGAACTGGCAGATGATGATAATTCCCGAGCCATGGGTTTAATGTACCGTGAACAAATGTCTGATGATGAGGGCATGCTGTTTATTTTTCCGAATTCTCAAATGCGTGCATTTTGGATGAAGAACACCTTAATTCCATTGGATATCTTGTATTTTGACCAAAATAAAAAATTGGTCAGCATCAGTGAAAACACGCCACCTTGTAAAAACACAACTTCAAGATGTCAAAATTATCCAAGCGCCAAGCCAGCTAAATATGTGTTAGAAATCAATGCAGGGCTGAGCAAAAAATATGATTTTAAAACGGGTGATGAATTATTGATTCAATTGAAAAAATAGTTTTGCGCTACCTTTGAGGTTAAAAAGCAGTTAAGATATTTGCCAAATTATTGCTGGATACTTAAATATTCAGTGACCTCATTAAATCCAACTACTAACTAAAAACAGGGAACAACATGAAAATAAAACATTATTTTGCTGCTTTGATGATTGCCTTTGCAAGCTCATCCTTGGCAGAAGGTATTGATGAAAAAATCAATGAAACAGTCAAACCCGTATTTGATGTCTTTACAAATTTAATCTTTTCTAAAATTCCTTTCTTCGGAGGAGTCGAAGTACCCTGGGTGGTTATTTGGTTGGTGGTCGCAGCGACCTTCTTTACCATTTATTTCAAATTCATTAACCTGCGATCATTCAGACATGGTTTTGCTTTGATGCGTGGTAAATACGATTATTCCAACGCCCCTGGCGAAGTGTCGCATTTTCAAGCCCTCACCACAGCACTGTCAGGAACTGTTGGTTTAGGTAACATCGCTGGTGTGGCGGCAGCTGTAGGTATTGGCGGCGCTGGAGCAACCTTTTGGATGATAGTTTGTGGCTTTCTTGGCATGTCATCTAAATTCGTAGAATGTACATTGGGGGTTAAGTACCGTGATATTTTACCCAATGGACATGTTCATGGTGGTCCTATGAGGTATCTTACCAAGGGCTTTGCAGAAAAAGGCATGGGCGGCTTTGGTAAAGTATTGGCGGTAATTTTTGCCATCATGTGTGTTGGCGGTTCGTTAGGTGGCGGTAATATGTTCCAAGTCAATCAAGCCCTAGAACAAGTGGTCAGTGTGACTGGCGGCGAAGGTTCTTTTTTAGCTAACAATGGTTGGGTCTTTGGTTTAGTCGTTGCTGTTTTAGTGGGTGTGACTATTATCGGTGGCATCAAAAGTATAGGCAATGTAACATCAAAATTGGTGCCTTTTATGGGCATCATTTATGTGTTCGCAGGCTTGGTGGTAATTTTAATGAACTACCATCATGTTCCAGCCGCATTTGGCGCCATCATTGATGGTGCATTTTCTACTCAGTCGGCCTTTGGTGGTTTGGTGGGTGTGTTGATCGTAGGTTTCCAACGTGCAGCTTTTTCTAATGAAGCCGGTATTGGTTCTGCTTCAATTGCTCATTCAGCAGTTAAAACGGATCACCCAGTAACAGAAGGATTGGTGGCTTTGTATGAGCCATTTATTGATACGGTAGTGGTTTGTACCATCACTGCATTGGTGATTGGTGTAGCTGGTATGATCCCAGAAGCGCCGATGACCGGCCAAGGTATCGCATTGACTTCTGCGGCATTCGGTTCAGCCATTTCATGGTTCCCATATGTATTAACCGTTGCGGCGGTGTTATTTGCTTTCTCAACCATGTTGGCTTGGTCTTATTATGGTTTACGGGCCTTCAACTTTTTGTTCGGCCATGGTAAAGCTCAGGACATGACTTTTAATTTGATGTTCTTGACCTTCGTGGTCATTGGCTCATCCATGAGTTTAAGCGTGGTGATCAATTTTTCTGACGCCATGATTTTCGCCATGTCCATACCTAACTTAATTGGTTTGTATTTCTTGGCGCCCGTGGTTAAGCGTGAATTGAATGCGTATATGGCCAAAGTGAAATCTGGAGAGATTGCACCTAGCAAGTAACCAGATAATTAACTTTCAATGAAAAAGCTCGACTTAAAGGTTGGGCTTTTTTTTGAAAAAAACAAGTCTGCTATAGTCTTTTGGTAAGATGTAAGAAGGCAACTGTCAGGTCTTCGGCCGCAGTGGTTAGTTTTGATGACTGAAAAATGAGGAAAAGTATGAAGGTATTAACAGCACTCACAATAGCAACGATTGGTTTTTCAGGATCAGCCAGAGCTGCAGGAATTGACCAAACCATCAATGATTTTTTAACTCCTGTTGCTAATATAGTGAACAGTTTTTTCATGACCAGCGTACCCATTCCTTTTGTGGGCTCTGCGCCAATCATTGTCATTTGGTTGGTGGTGGCAGCGACGTTTTTTACTTTCTATTTCAAATTCATTAATCTCCGATCATTTGGTATTGGTTTGAAATTGATCCAAGGTAAATATGACACCTCAAAAGCAGTGGGAGAAGTGACTCATTTTCAAGCCTTGTCTACAGCCTTATCGGGTACTGTGGGTTTAGGGAACATTGCTGGTGTGGCAACTGCTGTTAGTGTGGGTGGTCCAGGGGCTACTTTTTGGATGATTGTGGCTGGCTTAATTGGTATGTCATCAAAATTCGTTGAATGTACTTTAGGCGTTAAATATCGCGATATTCACCCAGATGGCACCGTAGCAGGTGGGCCGATGCGCTATTTGTCCAAAGGGTTTGCCGAAAAAGGACATGCGGGTATTGGGAAGTTTCTGGCTGTTACATTTGCCATCATGTGTATTGGCGCTGCCTTGGGTGGTGGCAACATGTTTCAAGCCAATCAATCGTTTGCACAACTACAAAACATGACAGGTGGAGGTGAAAGTCTTTTGGCTGGTAAAGGTTGGCTGTATGGGCTGATACTGGCGGCCATCACTGGTTTAACCATCATTGGCGGCATCAAAGGTATTGCCAGAGTCACGGCTAAGTTGGTACCTATAATGGGTGTGATATATGTATTGACTGGATTGGTTGTGATCTTCATGAACATAGGGTCGTTGGGGGGTGCCATCGGTCAAATTATCAGCGGCGCATTTACTCCAGAAGCAGGTTTGGGTGGCGTTATAGGTGTGTTGATAGTAGGGTTTCAACGTGCAGCCTTTTCTAATGAAGCAGGCATAGGTTCATCTGCCATTGCTCATGCGGCAGTAAAAACTGACAGACCTGTAACTGAAGGCCTGGTGGCCTTATATGAACCATTTATTGATACCGTTTTGGTTTGTACCATCACAGCTTTGGTTATAGTGATTACAGGGTCTTTAGATAACTCAACGGGACTGGTTGGAATTCCGCTCACTTCCGATGCCTTTGGCAGTGCCGTTTCTTGGTTTCCTTATGTATTGACTGTTGCAGCAGTGTTATTTGCCTTCTCAACTTTGATTTCTTGGTCGTATTATGGTGTCAGGGCTTGGACATATTTATTTGGTGAAAACAAAACCCAAGAAAATATCTTTAAGGTGATTTTCATGGTGTTTATTGTGATTGGTGCTTCATTGAACTTGGGTGTGGTGATTGGTTTTTCTTTCTCAATGGTTTTTGCCATGTCATTCCCTAACATCATTGGCTTGTATTATTTAGCTCCGGTGGTGAAACAAGAATTGAATGAATTTTTAGCAGATGTTAAAGCGGGTGTCATTGTGTTCAGTAAATAGTTTCACTCAGATTAAAACTCTTGGCCAAAACCCGATGGATTCATCGGGTTTTTTTGTGCAAAAATTTAATTATCTTTACTTGAGTCAGCTTGAAAAATAGCGGACAATCTATAGATAGATATAGAAATAGAAAAGATAAGAAGAGAAAAGATATGACCATAAAAATAGCCATCAATGGCTACGGCCGTGTGGGCCGTTGCATCCTAAGAGCCCTTTACGAATACCAAAGAACAGACGAAATTCAAATCGTTGCCATCAACGATCTTGGTGATCCAGTTGCCATGCAGCACCTAACCCAATTTGATACGGCTCATGGCCGATTTAATGCCGATGTTTCAATGTCAGCTGGACACTTGGTGGTTAATGGTGATCAGATCAAGATATTGTCAGAACCCAACCCAGCAAAACTGCCTTGGGGTGCCATGGGTGTTGATGTGGTGTTGGAATGTACAGGCTTGTTCAGAAGCAGAGAGTTGGCCGCTCAACATGTAACAGCGGGTGCCAAAAAAGTCATCATATCAGCACCTGCCAATGGTGAAATTGATGCCACCATTGTATATGGTGTCAATGATCATTTGTTAACGGCTGATATGTCTGTTATTTCAAATGCATCTTGTACCACCAATTGTTTGGCGCCATTGGCACAAGCCATCAATGAAAAGATCGGTATTGAGTCAGGGTTGATGACCACCATTCATGCCTATACCAATGATCAGGTGTTGTCAGACACCTACCACAAAGATTTACGTCGAGCACGTGCAGGTGGGTTGAATCAAATCCCAACCAAAACTGGTGCGGCCTTAGCCGTAGGCTTAGTTATGCCAGAATTAAATGGTAAACTAGATGGGTATGCCATGCGGGTGCCGACCATCAATGTGTCATCTGTTGATTTGACTTTCTTAGCCAGTAAAGAAACATCAGTCACAGAAGTGAATGAAGTGGTAAAATCTGCAGCTTTAAATTCATCGGTATTGGATTATTGTGAACAGCCGTTGGTGTCAATTGATTTCAATCACAATCCAGCATCATCCACTTTCGATGCCAGTATGACACGAGTCAATCAAGGCCGGTTGGTTAAAGTGTTGGCCTGGTACGACAATGAATGGGGTTTTGCCAACCGCATGTTGGACGTTTCTTTGACACTGATGAAGGCATAAAAAATCCAGCAGTAAATAGGTGTTAAACATGAAAGTAAAATTAATGGCAGATCAAGACTTAAGTAACAAGAAAGTGTTGATCAGACAAGATTTAAATGTCCCGGTAAAAAATGGAGTGGTCTCCAGTGATCAACGCATACTGGCTTCATTACCAACGATTAAAATGGCGCTTGATAAAGGTGCCGCTGTGATGTTGATGTCTCATTTAGGCAGGCCTACAGAAGGGCAGCCTGAGTCAAAATTTTCACTCCAGCCGGTTGCTGATTACTTGAGTCTGGCGCTTAATCAAAAAGTTCATTTGGTCACAGATTGGGAAGCCGGTATTGCTGTTGAAGCTGGTGAAGTGGTGCTGTTAGAAAACATCCGTTTCAATGTGGGCGAAAAAGCCAATGATGATGAGCTTGCAAAACGGTTGGCTCAATTATGTGATGTTTTTGTGATGGATGCTTTTGGTACGGCTCATCGAGCCCATGCGTCTACTCATGGCGTAGCAAAATTCGCCAAAATGGCATGTGCTGGCCCGTTATTGGCACATGAACTGTTATCATTGGCAAAAGGGTTGAAGGACCCAGCTCGACCCATGTTGGCCATTGTTGGTGGTTCAAAAGTTTCAACTAAGCTGACAGTCCTTGATAGTTTGTCACAGCAAGTTGATCAATTGATTGTTGGCGGTGGGATTGCCAACACATTTATTGCAGCAGCCGGACATCACATTGGGAAATCTTTGTGTGAACCAGATTTAATCCCAGATGCCAAGGCTTTGATTAAACAGGCCAAGGCGGCAGGAAGAGAAATACCCATACCTACAGATGTGGTGGTGGCCAGCGCGTTCAGTGAAGACGCCCAAGCGCTGATCAAAAACGTTGAAGATGTGGGGCCATTTGAAATGATTTTGGATATTGGGCCCAAAACAGCGGCGAAATATGCATCCATGGCAAAAGAAGCTGGAACGGTTATTTGGAATGGCCCAGTTGGAGTCTTCGAATTTGATCAGTTTGGCGAAGGAACCCGTACTTTAGCCCTAGGAATCGCGGCTGGAGCAGGTTTTTCCATGGCTGGAGGCGGAGATACGCTTGCAGCGGTTGATAAATATCAAATAACAGATAAACTATCGTACATTTCCACCGGTGGTGGTGCTTTTTTAGAGTTTTTAGAAGGCAAAACATTGCCAGCTGTGGCCATTTTGGAAGAAATGGCTTAAAAACAGGCTAAGTAAACCAACACAACAAACAAACTGATAAACACAGGAATACAGAATGACAGATAAATTAAATGAAATGATTGAAACAGCAGCAGCCATGGTGGCTTCTGGCAGAGGTGTTTTAGCAATTGATGAAAGTACCGGAACATGTAAGAAACGCTTTGACAGCATAGGAGTCGATTGTACGGAAGCCAATCGCAGAGATTACCGTCACATGTTACTCAGTGCACCCGATTTAGGTGAGCATATTTCAGGTGCCATCTTATTTGATGAAACATTGCGCCAATCTTCAGCTGAAGGTGTCGCTTTCACACAAGTGATGCGTGACAATGGTGTGATTCCGGGCATTAAAGTTGATAAAGGTGCTCATCCTTTGGCTGGGTTTGAAGGTGAAAAAATCACCGAAGGCTTAGATGGATTACGTGAAAGGTTGGCTGAGTATTATGAAATTGGTGCACGTTTTGCTAAATGGCGTGCAGTCATAACCATCAGTGATGATAACCCATCACAAGCATGTATCGATGCCAATTGTCATGCTTTGGCCAGATATGCTGCCTTGTGCCAAGAAGCTGGATTGGTGCCGATGGTTGAACCTGAAGTATTGATGGAAGGTGATCATGACATTCAGACAGCTTATGAAGTTACTTTGCTGACATTGAAAACATTGTTTGATCAGTTGTTTGAACAAAATGTTGTGTTGGAAGCCTGTATTTTGAAATCAAGCATGGTTGTACCGGGTGCCGATTGCCCAGAACAAGCAGATGTTGATGAGGTGGCAGAAGCCACGTTAGATTGCTTTTTCAATACAGTACCTGCTTCATTGGCAGGCATTGTGTTTTTATCGGGCGGCCAGTCAGAGATTGAGGCCACTGAGCATTTAGATGCAATGAATCGGATGGGTACTTTACCTTGGCCATTGAGTTTTTCATATGGTCGTGCATTACAATCATCCGCAATCAAAGTTTGGGGTGCTAACACCCAAGATAATGTCAAAGCAGCTCAAGCTGAGTTGTTACACCGTGCTCGCATGAATGGTTTAGCCACCATGGGACAATACGAGTCAAAATTAGAAGCAGAATAAATAGTAAACCAATCACTGAACTAGGATGGTTGCAGTGACTTAATACAACAACGCTCTTGCTGAAAACATCAAGAGCGTTGTTGTCTCAATGACAGTGTTGGGGGCAACATAATGAGTCTAAGAGAAGACATAAAACAAGCCGCTTTGGATTACCACAAGCATCCGACGCCTGGCAAAATTAAAATCACTGCCACCAAGGCGTTGACCACTCAACAAGACTTGGCACTGGCCTACTCTCCAGGCGTGGCCGCACCATCGATGGCAATAGCAGAAGATCCATCCACGGCAGCCGATTATACGGCACGGGCCAACATGGTTGCTGTGGTAACCAACGGTACAGCCGTACTTGGTTTGGGTGATATTGGACCTTTGGCAGCGAAGCCAGTGATGGAAGGTAAAGGTGTGTTGTTCAAAAAGTTTGCCGGCATCGATGTTTTTGATATCGAGATAGATGAAAAAGACCCTGATAAATTGATCGATATCATTGCTTCCTTAGAGCCAACATTTGGCGGTATTAATCTTGAAGACATTAAATCCCCAGAATGTTTTTACATTGAAGAAAAGTTAAAAAACCGCATGAAAGTTCCGGTCTTTCATGATGATCAACATGGCACAGCCATCATTTGTGGTGCTGCAGTCATCAATGCCATGCATGTGGTGGGTAAAGACATGTCGCAAGTGAAATTGGTGACCTCTGGAGCAGGTGCTGCTGGTATGGCGTGTTTGGACTTGTTGATCGAACTGGGCATGTTGATTGAGAACATCACTGTCTCAGATTCGGCTGGCGTTTTGTACGAAGGACGTGAAGATCTGGATTCAGAACGAAAATTAGCCTATGCCAAAGGAGTGAAGCAACAAACCGTGACAGAAGCTTTGGTAGGTGCAGATATATTTTTAGGTGTTTCTGTGGCTGGTGTCTTGAAACCAGACATGATTAAACCGATGGCCAAAGATCCTTTGATCATGGCTTTGGCCAACCCAATTCCAGAAATCATGCCTGATCTGGCACTGGAAGTTAGGCCAGATGCCATCATTGCCACAGGTCGATCTGATTTTCCAAATCAAGTTAACAATGTACTGTGTTTCCCATACATATTTCGTGGCGCCTTGGATGTCGGTGCCAGTTGTATCAATGAACCGATGAAAACCGCTTGTGTTCATGCGTTGGCAAAATTAGCCCGCATGGAAGTCAGCGAAGTGAGCAGCAAAGCCTATGGCGGCAAGGAAATTAAATTTGGTCGAGATTATTTAATCCCCCAACCATTTGATCCACGTATCTTGATTCATGTGGCACCAGCCGTTGCAAAAGCAGCCATGGAAAGCGGGGTGGCCACACGTCAAATAGAAGACATGGTTAAATACGAAAATCAACTCAATGAATTCGTTTACCAAAGTGGTTTGTTGATGCGCCCTGTTTTTGATGCGGCACGGAAAGACCTTAAACGCATTGTCTTGGCTGAAGGTGAAGATGACCGTGTGCTGCGTGCAGTGCAAGTTATTAACAATGATCAATTGGCCATACCGGTATTAATCGGTCGCCCAGATGTGATTAATCATCGCATCAAAAGAGTTGGATTGAATTTGGAAATTGGTCGAGATTTTGAGTTGGTTAACCCGCAGGATGACCCACGTTTTAAAGACTATTGGATGCAGTATCATGGTTTGATGCAGCGTCAAGGCGTGAGCCCAGAAATTGCCAAGGCGATTGTCAGAACCCGCACCACAGTCATTGCGGCTTTGATGGTCAAACGAGGTGAAGCTGATGCCATGTTGGCTGGTTTAACCGGTCGATTTCACAAGGTGTTACAGCACATCATTGATGTCATTGGATTAAATGATGAGACACTTTCAGGATTAAGTGCAGTGGCGACAGATATGGGCAGTTATTTTGTTACAGATACCAATGTGAATGCCAATCCCACAGCTGAAGAAATTGCCAGCATGGCAATCAGTGCAGCAGAGCGGGTCAAGGCTTTTGGGAAAACGCCAAGATTGGCTTTGATGTCTTATTCAAATTTTGGTACACACGATGGTGACAGCCCTGATAAAATGCGCAAAGCGCTAAAAATAATCCGTAAACAAGTACCAGATTTGGCTGTAGAAGGTGAAATGGATGCGGAATATGCCTTGATGCCAAATATCAGAGCACATGCTTTTCCTAATGCCAATTATGAGCAAAAAGCCAATTTGCTGATTATGCCCAATCTCGATTCGGCAACCATGGCTTTAAACATGATAAGATATTTTTCCCAGGGTGTAACAGTAGGGCCCATGTTAATGGGCACAAAGCTGCCAGCACATGTGTTGAGCCCATCTTCATCAGTCAGACGAATTGTCAACATGGTGGCCATTGCTGCAGTAGATGCGCAAAAAATAAGACAAGAAAAATAAACCCAAAAAACAGAACATAACCAATAGAATGCTATGACAAACATCAAAACCACACCGGATTTGGATCCAACAGAAACGCAAGAATGGCTTGATGCCTTAACCGCTGTTATCAATGAAGAAGGTCCGGAACGGGCACATTACTTGATTGAGCAACTGATTGATTTGAATCGGAGATCTGGTGGTCATTTACCCTACCAAGCCACCACTGCTTACTTGAATACCATACCAGTTGGTGAAGAGAAAAAATCAACAGGTAACAATGATTTGGAATGGAAAATCCGTGCCATCATCAGATGGAATGCCATGGCCATGGTGGTTCGCGCCAACAGAAGACCAGGTGCTTTGGGTGGACACATTGCATCTTTCGCTTCAGCAGCCACAATTTACGATGTCGGTTTCAATCACTTTTTCAGAGGTGCAGATCATGCATCTGGTGGTGATCTGTTATATGTTCAGGGTCATTGTGCGCCAGGTTTTTATGCCCGTGCTTATTTAGAAGGTCGGATTGATGAAAAACAAATGGATAATTTCAGACGTGAAGTCAATGGAGATGGTTTGTCATCGTATCCACATCCGTGGTTGATGCCCGATTTTTGGCAGTTTGCAACAGTCTCCATGGGTCTAGGTCCCATTCAGGCGATTTACCAAGCGCGGTTTATGAAATACCTACAAAATCGTGGGTTGATAGAAAAAACCGATAAAAAAGTGTATTGCTTTTTAGGTGATGGTGAGACAGATGAGCCAGAATCATTGGGAGCCATTTCTTTGGCTGGCCGAGAAAAATTAGACAATTTGGTGTTCGTGGTGAATTGTAATTTACAGCGGTTGGACGGTCCAGTTCGTGGTAACGGCAAAATCATTCAAGAGTTGGAAGGTGTGTTCCGAGGTGCCGGTTGGAATGTGATTAAAGTCATTTGGGGGTCTTACTGGGATAAATTACTGGCCAAGGATAAAGATGGCCTGTTA
>JBPOFV010000006.1:0-19547 GCA_051252335.1 Marinicella sp.
AGTTAAAGCTTGTTGGATGTCATTCAGGCTGATGCCAACTTTTTGAGCCGCTTTGATTACACCGATTCGTCGCAATACATCCCTGTTGTAGCGACGTTGGTTGCCGGCGTTTCTGACTGAGTGAATCAGCGCTTTCTCTTCATAGAAGTGTAAAGTAGATACGTTCACACCACTGCGTTTAGACACGTCGCCCACAGATAAATTGGTTTTTTGAATTTTTTGGTTCATTTGACTTGACCTCAAGTTAACTTGAGGTTGTATTATGGCGGCATCTATCAAACAAGTAAACAGATTAGGAGTCCAAGATGGCACGTTTAGAGCATGTGAATTTAGTCGGAAAAAATATTGAACGCAGTTTGGCATTCTACCAAGCAGCCTTTCCTCATTGGAAAATCCGAGCAGAAGGTGAAGGTGAGTGGTATGGCAAGCCGCGTCGTTGGGTTCATTTTGGTGATGATTATCAATACTTGGCATTCAGTGATTTCGGAGAGGGTGAAAACCGAGACTTAACCGGTCACAGTGTTGGATTGGCACATTTGGCATTCGCAGTGACCAATTTAGATGCTTTGATTCAGCGGCTCAATGAAGCTGGTTATCCAATCTATAAGCCGGGTGCAGATTCTCAATATCGCCATAACATTTACTTTTTAGATGCCGATGGATTCGAAGTTGAATTCACTGAGTATCTATCAGATTTACCTCAAGAACGAAATTCGTAGGAGCGCAGGCATGAACCTCAATCAAGTAACCATCAAATCTAAAAATGTCAGCCAATCATTAAAATTTTATCAAAAACTGGGATTGCGACTGATCGTTGATTCCAGTCCACGATATGTCCGCTTAGAATGTCCCAATGGCGACAGTACTTTTTCGATCAGTCGAGCTGAAACAGTCAATGATACATCCACAGTTTTGTATTTTGAAGTTCAAGATGTGAATGAAATATACAGCAATTTATCCAAGCAAGGTGTTCAGTTTACTTCGAAACCGAAAAACCAGAATTGGCTGTGGTATGAATCTGGTCTACAAGATCCAGATGGACATCCATTGATTATTTTTTCAGCGGGTAAAAACCGCAAAAATCCACCGTGGAAAGTAAAAACTAAACAGTGGTTTGAATACCTGTGCGAAAGTCCGGTAAATTTATTGAAATAAGCACGGAATCCGACAGTTGATTTTTGTTAACAACAATGGCTCTCATCAAGAGCTTCTTGTTATGATACCAGGTATTTTACCTTGAGAGTCTATTATGGCATTGAAGCCAACAATCTATAAGTTAAAGATATCAATCTCTGACTTTAACCGTGATTATTACGACACTCTTCAACTCACTGTGGCCTTACATCCATCGGAGAATGTGGAGCGAATGATGGCTAGAATTGTGGCTTATTGTTTGAATGCACAAGAATACTTAACATTGACCAAAGGGTTGTCGGTGGTAGAAGAACCCGATATTTGGGTTAAAAGTTTAGATGATCAGATAAAACTGTGGATTGATATGGGTGAACCAGCACCAGATCGGGTTAAAAAATCCAGTCGCTTAGCAGCAAAAGTCAAAGTATATAGTTTTAACAGCAAATCAGATACATGGTGGGAACAGACTAAAAATAAAGTCCAACCATTCAGTAATGTACAGTTTTATCAGCTGGATTGGTTACAAATACAAGCCTTGGCCAGCTTGGTCGAGCGCACCATGGATTGGTCATTGACTATCAGCGGTGACACCGTTTATATCACTGCTGCAGATCAAGCTTGTGAATTGGTGATCAGTGAATTGGTTTAACGATTAACGCGAAATGTTTGTTAAGCGATCTCTGATCTTTGCAAGGAACCTTCATTTTGCGAACATTTAAACCTTATAATGACATCAGAAATAGCAATCAATTGTATTGATGATTCATATCAGCTATGTGTATCAACTGATTGATTTGCCCCCGTTAATGGTTATATCAGAGGTGATTTGTGAATATATTATCTAGAGGACTGGCTGGCGTTGGAGGCTTACTCTTACTCATGACTGCTTACTACCACTCAACCGGTCTAACCCCATTGCAAGATGCGCTTGCCAAAACTCAGTTACCCACATTTTTTGTCCAAGTAGTGCCAGTCCAATGGATGTTTTTCGCATGGCATTTGACTGCATTGGCCATCCCGTTATTGTGGGCCAGTGCCAGGAATCCATATTGGTTTTTACCAGCTGTGATTTTCTGTGGGGTCGTGGTTTTAGGGGATTTTATTTGGGTGTACAGTGCGACCGGCTGGTTTCCAGGAACAGTGGTATTACTGACTGTGGCTGTGATGCTTTGGATTGCATCTTTCTTGTCAATACGAGCCAGTAGCAATGCCTGAAACCATGAAGTCAGTATTTTTCTATGGTTTATTTATGGATCAAGATGTCTTGGAAGAAAAGGGATTTAAGCCGAATAATATACGGCCAGCACGCCTGTCAGGATTTCGGCTCATCATAGCTGATAAAGCCACACTGGAACCTTGTGATGACGCCAAGTCTTTTGGCACAGTCATGGAATTAGAAAAGCAAAAGCTAGATGCTTTATATGCCACTGATGGGGTTTCTGAATATGTGGCTCAAATGGTAAGGGTTACCGTTGTAGATGGAGAAGACATTGATGCGGTAACCTATGTCTTGCCTATGCATAAAGTGTCAGGAAGTAATCCTTTATACGCTAAAAAACTGGTCAGCATTGCTAAAAAGAATCAACTCCCAGATTTTTACATCAAGGAAATAGAAACTTGGGTTTAAAAAACGTGATGCACTTACGTGTTATGCCAATTTTTTAACAGGGTTTTTTCATTGACCAACAAAGAGCCTGCTTTTAGCTCAAATTGATTTCTCCGTTCTTGGTTCAGTGCGTCTGAATACCACCACAAGTAGGTGTCTTTAACCGTTGATGACAAACTCCTGAAAGCTAAACCAGATTGCATGGCTTTGGTGTTACTCGCTTTAGAGATACCAAAATAATCGCCATCAGGGAGTACCCAAGGTACCACGCCATAAATTTGATTTTTTGCTAAAAAGTCTTGGTCATCTACATAGGTAAATTGAGTAGGTACTTGAAAACTGCTGCTGGCTTCTTTGATGAATTCTGCCATGGATTGTTTAATCTTTGGTCCAACTGCATTGAAGGTACCAGAGGTGTTGTTTTCTGCCATGGTTATCATCCATTCGGCTAAATCTCGAACATCGATGTACTGTACTTGATCTTCGGGTTTTCCTGGAATCAATGTCTCGCCACCTTTGGCTAATCGAACTGGCCAATGGATAAAGCGATCAGTTAAATCGCCTGGGCCAATGATAAATGTAGGTCGGACTATCAAAGCACGTTCAGCTGTAAAGGCCTTGATGGCTGCTTGTTCTGACTTGGCTTTCATCACCCCGTATGAGTCCTGGGTTTCGGCATTCTTATCTTGGTCAGCGCCAGGATCCTGCAACAACACACGACTGTTTTCATCGGCGCCGGCTGTGAGGAAAGGGAAATATACGCTGACTGAAGAAACATAGATATACAAACCTGCTTGGTCTTTGAGCAGTTCGGCAGACTTGCTGGTCCATTCAGTATTGCGACCTGAATTATCAATCACCACATCCCACTGTTTGTTTTCTAGGGCACTGTGGTCATTGTTGCGATCACCGATCAACTCTTCCACATGTTCAAATACGTCTTGATGAACTGTGGCTTTGGTTTTACCTCGGGTAAAGGTGGATATTGAATGCCCTCTAGCTAGGGCATATGCAATCTGATGTGGACCCAAAAAGCTGGTGCCTCCCAGAATTAAAATCCTGAGTTTTTTTGCTGCATTTTGTATGTTTTGGGTTGCAGATGCCAGAGCTGATAAGTGGGTGCTTAATAAAGGAATACCTAGGCTAAGCTTAATGCCGGTTTTTAGAAAATCACGGCGGATGATTGGTGGGTTTTTAGAATCTGTCATGCGGCATATATATGGTGGCTAGGACAAATATTTTAACACATGAAAAATCGCATCATTAAATGATTAATTTGCATAATCGAAATATTTTCTGCGCTCCACACCAGCTGCGTTTGAATTGATTTTATTGGGATGCTTAAGTGCTCGCCAAGTGGTAACCATCCTGCCGGCATTGAGGTGGGGAAACTTGCTGGTTTCGATGGTCTTTAAGTCTAGAAAATTCAGCAATGATGCCATACTGTTTGGATCACTGAGATTGATTGTTAATAGGTCATCGCGGTCAGCAAAAAACTTAAACACCTGTTGTTGATGCTGTTGGTAACAATGACTTAAATGAGGTTCGTTCAGAGGGTCGGCAGTCGTTAACAGTTCAAAAATCTGATTGAAGCATCGTTTCATTATGGGATTAAAATGGCCTTCAGGTTGCAAGTTTTTTTGCATTTTTTTCAACAGCATTTGTATAGAAGGAAGCCATTGATCAAGGGCTCGGTCTAAATACACAAACTTTGAATTTGGAAACAACTCATCCAGTTGTCGATAATCACAAAAACACGGTGTATCTGAGAATACATCTGCCAATTCAAAAGTACGTTTGGTGAATGCGGTGTGTGCCACTTTGAAATTCAACTCAAGTAAGGCAGCACTGATGCTCGTGGTTCCGGTTCTGGGCAGGCCTATGATGAACAGTTTATTCATTAACTTTTGCAATGGAGTTGGGCTTTACATTTTAAGTCATAATCAGATGAGCTGCCATGCTAAATAGTATTGGACCCGATTCTTCAGTTCATTTATCCGTGTTCAATCATTGGGCGGCTTGGTATGAATTAATTTTCACAAGTGCAGCTGGGATTTAGAAATAGAGTATCTACAATGATTTCAGCCGCATTTTGGCTGCCAGCCAGGGAAGGATGGAAACCGTCTGAACTGAAATATGAGTGATCTCCGGTTGAATCTATATATTGTTTCCAGATGGAACCAACAGGAATTAACAAGGCATTGTTGGCTTCAGCACCAGCGGTGTAGTTTCTGATCACGCCTTCGAAACTGAAGTAACGATTCAGCGCTGGCCAGACCATAAAATAGGCAAGTTGGGCATTATTCTCTTCACAAATTTGGGCATATTCTGCACCTCCATTGACCAACATGTCATAGCCGTCAAATTGAGAAGATGGGCCTTGTTGTATGACCACAAAATCATACTGGTTTGATCTGATTAAACGTTGTACATTGCCTTCAGCCCAATGATCTACTATGGCATAACCACCTTTGGCCACCATTTTGGTTGTGACAGTGATCCCATGGGTGGCTGCATGGCGTGCAACTAATCTGGGTAAATTGTTTGAATTAGTTAAACTGTTGCCCACAAATAACACATTGAATTCTGTCTGTTTCTGGGTTTTGGCGCTGGTGTGTTTGTTGGTGTTTTGTTCAGCGGTGGCCCATGTGAATACCGATAAAAGCAGTAGAGTGACGAAGCTGTTTTTCATTAATGAACCTTTGAATTGATTAATACCGATAAAATATCTTATTATTTGATAAAAAACCTTCGGAAAACCTCCTATTATGATTTTAAGCGATGTTTCATTCACCTCAGTACCCTTTGATGAGTGCATTTCTTTGTCATCAGATGATATTTTAGATTACCTGTAAACAGTTTGTAATTCTGGACTTATAATGGAGTTCCTCAAGCAAAAATTAAATTAGTTTCAATGACCACAATGCAAAAATTCTATCGTCCTGAGATTGACGGATTGAGGGCGCTCTCAGTTCTTGTGATCCTGTTTTTTCATGCTGGTTTTGAATGGGCCAGTGGTGGTTTTGTCGGGGTGGATGTGTTTTTTGTGATCTCAGGTTACTTGATCACCAGAAACATCTGCCATGACATTGAATTAAAGCGATTCAGCTTTTCTGAGTTTTATATCCGCCGAATCAAAAGGTTGTTTCCAGCCTTATTTTTTACTTTACTGGTAACCTTGGTTGTTGGGTATTTACTGTTTTCACCAGCAGATTTAGCCCGGCTGGGCCAATCGGTACAGTACGCAGTAGTTTCGTTGGCAAACTTTTTCTTTTGGACTGAAGCGGGTTATTTTAACGACAGTTCTGAGCTTAAGCCTTTGTTGCATACCTGGTCATTGGCGGTTGAAGAGCAGTATTATTTATTGTGGCCAGCCTTATTGGTGGCTGTCACAAAGATCAATAAAAAAGGGCTGTTGATTACCT
This sequence comes from Marinicella sp., assembly GCA_051252335.1. Lineage (GTDB taxonomy): Bacteria > Pseudomonadota > Gammaproteobacteria > Xanthomonadales > Marinicellaceae > Marinicella. The sequence continues at coordinate 6,166 of JBPOFV010000006.1, forward strand.
TGTTATTGGTGGCATTGGTGGTTTCATTACTGCTTAATATGGTTTACATCAAAGACAGTCCCACAGCGGTCTTCTTTTTGTTGCCTTTCAGGATTTTTGAATTTGCTTTAGGTGCGCTTTGTGTGCCTTTATTTCAGTTGAAATATTCAAACAAGGCAGTGAATGAAGCGGGGACCTTGCTTGGTTTAACAATGATCTTTGCAGCAGTGTGGTTGTTTGATCAAAGCACTGAATTTCCAAGCTTTGCAGCCCTGGTGCCTTGTTTGGGTGCGGTATTGGTGATTGCTACTAAAGACGGGTTGATTTCACGTTACCTATTAAGTAATCGATTGGCGTTAAAAATTGGGCTTACTTCATATTCGATTTACCTCATTCATTGGCCCTTATTTGTCTTTTGTAAGTATTGGAAATTCACTCCCATCACCCTCACCGAGAGGTGGGTATTGATGCTGTTATCGGTGGTATTGGGTTGGCTGATGTGGCGGTTCATTGAACAAGTATTCAGGCCTTATCAGCAAAACATGAATAAGAAAACATTTTGGCTGAAGTTGCTGATCTGCATGGCCATGTTAATGGCATTGGGCTTCCTTACTAAATATCACAACGGTTGGCCCCAGCGCTACCCGACTGAATATTTTATGCCAGCTGAAGAAATTGATCAGAACCGTGATCGTTATTGGGCTTATTTCGATGAAAAGAACAAAGGTCAAGCAAAATCAGCCGGTCAAAAGAACATCATTGTGATGGGAAATTCACATGCTGTCGACTTGATTTATGCGCTACGAGAAAATGGCTCGGAACTCAACATCACTTACTTCAATTCATGGCACAGGTGTTATAACTTTGGAACTCCGCTGACAGTCCAAGATAAAAAGCTTTGTGACAAGAAGCTCAGTAATCACCTCAAACACAAAGCATGGAAAACGGCAGATGCAATTTATCTGCATGACCACTGGCCGCAACTTGATTTGAAAAACTTAAAACAAAGACTGATTGAAATCCGCGATATCAGCCAAGCGCCGATCACTGTTTTTGGGCCCAAAATGACATACTTGAAGCGTGTGCCAGATATTATTTTATCTCACATGCGGATGTCATCAATCAATGAGTTTGCCAAACAATTTTCGCACAAATTGTACCTCAATAATTTAAATCGACAGGTTAAAAACATGATTGATAATACCGAGATCGAACAGGTTTCTTTTGTCGATATTTTGTCCATTCAATGCGGCGAGAAAATCGATCACTGCGAAATTGTTTCCAAAGACAACAACCAATTTCTGTACTTTGATTACAGTCACTTTACCTTACAAGGTGCCAAGGAGTTTGGGGCTAAATTGAAAGCGGTTCATCCGGCGTTGTTTTAAGATAAACTGAATTCTAATGACTCGGAAAACCATCAAACCTTCATTGCGGTGAGCAACAGTAGGCGAGGCTTTAATCCAGCGTCTTCATGTATTTAACTCAAAAGTTTATAGTATGAGTTGAGATATGCTTTTTAAAATTAACAGCCGTTTAACCTAAAATGTTTTTTAAGAACTTGAATCACGAACACTTGAGTTTTCTGAATGACTTAAAACCCACAATCCTAAGTATACCAAGCCACCATTAATCAATAAAATTTCATAGCCAAACTGATAGCCTCCGAGCCAATTTGAACCAGAATTGGCCAGCAGGTACGACAAGACTGGCGCGATGATGGCAATGTAAGGAATCAATCGGTCATGTGGTTGGCGCTGACTAAATATGCCAAAAGCAAATAAACCCAGTAAGGGTCCATAGGTGTAGCTGGCTGCTTTTAATAGGGCATCGATGGCATTGGTTTGCATCTGGTAATAAAACAGCACCACCATGAGCCACACCAAGATGGAAAAGCCAATGTGTACCCATTGTCTGGTTCGAGTTTGGTCGTCTTCATCTTTGTCTAAAACGTCTAAATAAAATGAGGTGGTTAAAGAGGTCAAAGCTGAGTCGGCACTGGAGTAAGCACTGGCCAATAGACCCAAGACAAACACAATGGCCAGTTCCACAGGAAAATGAGTTAATGCCAGTGTTGGGAACAGCAAGTCAGGTTTTTCTGGCAGGACCAGTTGAAAAGCTTCGGCGTATAAATACAAGCCTGAACCAAGTAATAAAAATAAGAAATTAACAGCCACCAGAATAAACACAAAGGAATACATGTTTTTCTGTGATGCTTTGAGGTTTTTACATGACAGGTTCTTTTGCATCATGTCTTGATCTAAACCAGTCATGACGATCACAATCAAAATACCACTGAGGAATTGTTTGTAAAAGTTTTTGCTGTCCGTCCAGCCATCTGAGAAAAAGAAGATTTGACTGTAGCTGCTATCGGCCATCAGCTTGATTCCATCCCAAGTTGTCAGGCCCAAATTGGCCGCGACAAAAATCAAAGCGCCCACAGCAGCAATGATCATAAAACTGGTTTGTAACAAATCACTCCAAACGATGGTTTTGATTCCACCCTTCACGGTGTAGGCCCAAATCATGGTGATAGAAAGCAAAGCAGTCAACCAAAAGGGTAAGCCAAAATGCGACAACATAAAAGTATGTAACACCAAGGCCACCAAATATAAACGGAAAGCACAGCCTATTAATCGTGAGAGGATAAAAAAGGCCGAACCTGTTTTGTGGGCATGCCAGCCAAAACGCTGTTTGAGAAAAGTGTAAATGGTGGTATAGCCACCTCGGTAATACAACGGCAACAGAACTTGTGCCACAATGGCATAGCCGATGATGTAGCCCAAGACCATTTGGAAATAAGAAAACTGCGAACCGGCAACCCAACCTGGAATGGAAATAAAAGTCACACCAGATAAGCTGGCACCAATCATGCCAAATGCCACCACAGGCCATGGAGATTGGCGACTGCCTATAAAGAAATCTGAGTTAGAAGCTTTATTTGCTGTCAGTCGAGCAATCAACATCAAGAAAGCAAAATACAAGCCAGCCACCCAGGCCAAAGTCATCGGTTCAATACGCATGGGGGGATTGTACTATGAATCGATTAAGCTGGAGGAAACTCAGATAAACAATCTCTGGAGGCTGAAAGACCTCCAGAAAAAACACAAAAACTGATTATTAATAAGTGTTGCTCAATCCAATATCAGAAACATCAGTCAAGGTTCCTGTATAGGCATTGTCAGTGGCGTCATTGAAATGCGCATCGGTGTTGAAAAAGATGCCAATGTCATTGTTATACAATTTGTTCATGTGGATTTGATTCAGGGTTACTTCGGCAGTGCTACTGAGCCCAACACCCATCACAATGCCAGTGTCAAAATCGATGGAATGGTTGCCAGTAAATTGGTTCTTTTTACTGTTGGTGGCTCCCGTATCTAAGCACCTGCCACCGGCATCGGCTAGGATTGAAAGTCCAACCCGACCCACCCGAAGAGAGTTGCTTTTAATCACATTTCTGGATGAATTATTCATCCGCAATGCTGTGTTGTCAGTGTCTAAAATTTGGTTGTTTATGATCCTGTTGCGATTACTTTGAATCACATGAATGCCATAATCTTGAGTTTTCCAAATCAAATTGTTTCTGATGGCATTGCGATCACTGTCATCGCCACAAATTTCTATACCAATGCGGTTTTGATAGAATTCATTGTTGGTAACTGAATTGTTGTTGGCCGTTAAACCGGCCACGTTGTTTGCGATATAAACCCCTTGTGCATACATGTCGATGAAATCATTGTTTTTTATCAGAGCATCATTTCCTGAAGATACGATGACGCCATTTCCAGTATTGTAAAAAGTGATGTTGTCGACTTCCAACTGGTTACTTCTTGAGGTGTTGATACCGGCCCAAAAACCAGTGATGGCTCCGCCACCTTTGATGGTGACGTTGTCTTGGCTGTGCATGATGATACCTGCCAAATCACTGGTTCCAGATAATGTATGGCCGTTCATATCCAGGGTCACATTGTTGGCTTGTATTTCCAGCGCATAATAACTGGTTGTACAATGCAGATCTGCTGTCATTACGGTGTTTGTGGTGATGATGTCGCCACAACTGAGGGCTTTACTCTGCTGCCAAAATAACAGTCCAGACAGTCCGATTGTTACCAATAAAATAGTTTTGATATTCATGCTTTACTCCTTAAGTTTTTGTTGTCTAAGACTTAATTCGGTTATTGAAAGATTTTTATGACATGAAGATTAGCTGGGCTGGTTATCTGGTTGCTGTTCAGGTGTTAATATTTGCAACGGTGGTACCAGGGGAGGATGCCGATTAACTCTGTAGGTTGAAGATGCATTTGGTTTTCAATTTGTAAATATAAAATGCTAAACTGAGTTTGAACTTTTACTTTTATTGAATCATGTCAGAAAAATCTCAATTTCAATTGCTCAAGGAACAGCGGTTCTTGCCTTTTTTCTTAACCCAGTTTTTTGGCGCATTCAATGACAATGTGTTTAAGAATGCTTTGGTGATTATGATTGCTTTTCGCATGGCTGAAGATCAAGTTAATATCATGACCAATCTGGCATTTGGTTTGTTTATATTACCTTTCTTCCTGTTTTCTGCCTTTGGTGGTCAGGTGGCTGATAAATTTGAAAAGTCTGTATTGATGCGGCGGGTCAAATTATTTGAAATCATGATCATGCTTACAGCAAGTATTGGATTCTATATCAACAGCATTCCTTTGCTGATATTTGTGTTATTTCTGATGGGGTCACAATCGACTTTATTTGGACCTGTTAAATATGGTTATTTACCTGAAAAACTCAGTAACCATGAATTGATGGGTGGTAATGGTTTGGTTGAATCAAGCACCTTCATCTCTATTTTATTGGGCACCATCTTGGGTGGCGTGCTGATTGCTATAGATTCATTTATTCCCATTTCAGTGGCTGTTGTACTTATCGCTGTATTTGGATACTTATCAGCCAGAAAAATACCATTGTGCGAAGCAGCCGATCCTAACATCAAACTGGATTGGAATATTTGGCGCGCCACCATGAAAAATTTAAAAATATTGCCAGAGAAAAAAGTGGTTTTTCTATCTGTGTTGGGCATTTCATGGTTTTGGTTTTTTGGCTCAGTATTCTTAGCGCAAATGCCCAATTTCAGTCGCACGGTTTTAAGTGGAAACCAGTATGTTGTGACTTGGCTGTTAACCATGTTTTCAGTAGGCATTGGATTGGGTTCGTTGTTGTGTGAAAAATTGTCAGGTAGGCGTGTTGAGATTGGATTGGTTCCTGTAGGTGCGGTGGGTTTGGCTATTTTTGGTTTTGATTTGTATGCTGTGAGCAATGCCTGGCCATCATCAGAACTACAAAATATAGGCATTGGTGCTGTTTTACAAAACAGTGCTGGTTATCGTATATTATTCGATTTGATGATGATTGGTGTGTCTGGTGGCTTATATATAGTTCCTTTATATGCCTTGGTTCAAGAGCGATCTGACAGTAATATTGTTTCACGAGTGATTGCTGGTAACAACATCATCAATGCCATCTTTATGGTCATTGCAGCGGTGATGGGAATCATTGTCTTGGGTGTGATGCAAATGAGCATTCCGCAGTTGTTTTTGATGACCACTGTATTACATGTGGTTGTCAGCATCTATATTTTCACCATCGTACCTGAGTTTATCTTGCGCTTGATTGCTTGGTTTATGGTGTCTTTGGTCTATCGAGTCAAATACAAGGGCTTGGAGAAAATTCCGGCTGAAGGACCGGTGGTTTTGGTTTGTAACCATGTCAGTTTTATGGACCCAGCCATTATCATGGGTCGGGTGCGCAGGCCTTCTCGATTCGTGATGTACTATAAAATATTCCATACTTTTGGTATTAAGTTCTTGTTCAAAGCAGCTAAGACCATTCCGATTGCTGGTCAAAAGCAAGATCCAGAGATGATGGAAGCGGCATTTGCATCGGTCAGGGAGGCTTTGGCTGATGGTGATGTGGTGTGTATTTTTCCTGAAGGCGGCTTAACCCCTGATGGCCAGATTGGTCAATTCAAAAAAGGCATTGAACGCATCATTGCTGAAACACCGGTACCTGTGGTGCCCATGGCATTGAATAATTTATGGGGCAGCATGTTCTCCAGATATGACAAGAAATTAATCAAAAGAAGGCCACGTAAGTTCATGGCCAAAGTAGAGATGATTGTAGGTGACCCGGTCCCTCCAGAACAAGTCACAGCAGAATATCTACAACAACTGGTGACAGAATTAAAAGCTCAAGCAGAAATTGCCAACCCTTTGTTGGAAGATCCTGCTGAGAAAACCGACTGAAAAGCCTGTTCTAAATCAGCAATGATGTCATCAATGTGTTCCAAGCCCACTGATAAACGTATCAACGTCGGGCTGATTAAATGAGCCATCAACTCTTCTTCGGTATATGTTGAATGCGTCATCGACGCTGGGTGCTGGATCAAGGTTTCGGCATCGCCTAAACTGACGGCACATAAGATCATCTCAAGGCTGTTAACAAATTGAGCTGATTGTTCTCGGCTGGCGTTGAGTTCAAAAGCGATCATGCCTCCGGAATCACGCATTTGTTTGTTGGCCAAAGCACGCTGAGGAAAGTGATCTAATCCAGGATAAAAAGTGTGCTTCACATGCATTGATTGATCCAAATACTCGGCCACTTTTTGGGCATTTTCACAATGCCTGTCCATTCGCACATGCAAAGTTTTTAAGCCACGTAACAACAAAGAAACATCAAACCCTGAAATCACTGCACCAGTCATGTCTTTCAAGCCAAACATGCGAATGTGATTGATGTCTTCGGCAGATCCGGCCACGAAACCTGCGATCAGATCACCATGGCCACCGAGGTATTTAGTTGCTGAGTGCACCACCAAATCGGCACCCAATGTTAATGGGTTTTGTAAATAGGGTGTGCAGTAAGTGTTGTCAATCATCAGTTTACATTCATGCTGATCGGTTATTTTTGCCAATGCAGCAATATCGATTAAACGCATATTGGGGTTGCTGGGTGTTTCAGAATAAACCAGCTTAGTCTTGGTGCTGATGTGTTCAGCCAGGTTCTTCGGATCTGACAGGTTCAAATAAGTGATTTTTATACCAAAAGTTTTCAAACCATGTTCTAAATAACTGAAGGTACAACCATACAGACTTAAATCAGCTATGATTTCATCGCCAGGTTTAACCATAGACCACATGGTCGCGGTGATGGCACCCATCCCTGATGCGGTGGCTAAAGCCGATTCAGCTTGTTCCAATTGGGCCAGTCTTTGTTCAAGAATTTGCTGTGATGGTGAACCCAATCTGGCATAGATGAAACGATCATTTTCGCCTTGGAAAGCGGCACCACCCTGTTCGACAGTATCAAAGGCATAAGTGGAACTGATGTGTACCGGTGGTGTGAGCGAACCTTGGTGCTGTTTGGCATCATATCCAGCGTGAATGGCCAAGGTGGCGAACTGTTTGTCATGACTGCTTTTCATATGCTTATACGTGTGTGTTCTAAAGATCTTACTATTTTAGGTTGTGGCCATTGGGTAACCAAGATAGAATACGTAACATTTTCATTACAAACAAAACCAATACAATTCTAAGCTATTGAATATAAAGCAATATTTAGATGTACGGAAATTCTTACACAGATGAAACTGGCAATTACAACCGAAAATAAACTGGGCATTACCGATGATGTGTTGTCCTTGTTGAGATCACATCAGGCTGACTTAATCAAAGTGGAAGTTGAAGATGGTAAGATTTATTTACATACCCAAGAATTAGATAAATCTACGCAAGGCAGTATTGCCAGTCAATTGATGAAAATTTCTGGGGTTAAATGGGTCAATCAAATCGATGTGTTACCTGGTGTTGAAACTCAAAACATTTTGGTATCCTTGATGCGAGTGATGCCCGATCCAGTACTTGGAATCAACACCAAAGGTCAGATCTCTTATGCCAATGACAAGGCACTGTCTTTATTTAAGCCACATGCTGAAAAACAAAAAATGCCAAGCCAAATGAAACAGATTTTTCTGTCAACCGGTTGGCAAGAAAAAGTCAATGCTGCCGCTGCTTCGCATATACCCGTAAACATCAAAACCATCGCAGGGACCATGTTGTTGGAAGTACAGGGAACCAAAGATGCCCATGGCAACATGAGTGGAGCCATGCTGTTATTCCGTGATTATGACAAAATTAGAGCCAGTAGCTATGTGATGCAAGGTGAAGAAATAGATGGCTTGGAAAGGTTGGTTTATCAATCTGAAGCGTTCGGTTTGGTGTTACAAAAAGCGAAAACTGTGGCCAATGTTGATGCGCCATTGAATATTGTTGGTGAAACAGGGACGGGTAAAACTTTGTTGGCACATGCTTGTCACAGTTTAAGCCAACGCTCACATGAATTGTTCACAGTGGTTGATTGTCAATCAATGAAAAGTGACGAAATGGAATCTTTGTTGTTTGGAATTGAAAACAGACCAGGGGTTTTGGCCTTGAATCAATCAGGCACACTGTTCTTTTCACACATCGAATTTATGGCTAAACATACTCAGGCCAAAGTCTTGGAATATTTTCAAAATGATTCCAATCTTCAGAATCCTTGTGTAAGGATTATGGTTTCATCCGCACAAAAATTAATGGTACACCAACAAGCAGGTAAACTGCTGCCAGCAATGGTGATGTTATTCGATGTGTTACGCTTAGATGTCCCACCTTTACGCGAAAGGCCTGAAGACATTGAACCATTGATGCAGTATTTTTTAAGCCAGTTTAACCAACAACTGGGACAAAACATGATGATTTCACTGGATGCCACAGTCAAAATGAAGCGTTATTACTGGCCTGGAAATGCCAGTCAATTGCGACATGCCATCTATAAAGCAATGATGCTGGCCAAAGAAGGTGTGATCCAATCCAGTGATTTGGATTTGGAAGGCGCCATGAGTTTAGAAGCTGATTTAGAAGGTATGACTTTGAATGAAGCGGTCAGTGAATTCGAAAAACATTTTTTACAACACTGGTATCAGAAATTTCCATCAACCAGAAAATTGGCTCGTCAATTGGGGGTGTCTCACACCACCATTGCGCAAAAAATCAACAAATACAATTTGAATCAAAACAACAGTTAAAGAGAACTTTATGAAAATCATAGAAGCCCATGGTGGCGAACTCATCAATTTAATACCCAACCAAAAGGTGCAAGCAGAACGCCAACAAGTGGCCAATGAATTGCCCGATTGGAACCTCACTGATCGTCAGATTTGTGACATTGAATTGCTCCTAAATGGTGCTTTTTCACCACTCAAAGGATTTCTGAATAAAACAGACTATCAATCGGTTCTTAAAGACATGCGTTTGGCAGATGGGACCTTGTGGCCCATGCCCATCACTCTGGATGTGGATGAAAAAACCATGCAAGCAGCCAAAGAGGCCGGCCAATTAACTTTGCGTGATAAAGAAGGTGTGGTCTTGGCCATATTAAAGATTGAAGACGCATGGCAAGTGGATAAAGCCGCTGAAGCTCAAGCTGTCTATGGAACCACGGATATGAAACATCCAGCGGTTAAATATTTAATGGATTATGCCGGTGATTACTATTTGGGCGGTGAGTTGTTGGGGTTGCAGTTACCCACTCATTATGACTATAAACAACATCGCCATACACCCACAGAAATCAGGGCTAAATTTAAAAAACTGGGTTGGTCAAGGGTGGTGGCATTTCAAACCAGAAACCCAATGCATCGTGCCCATCAAGAATTGACGTTCAGAGCGGCACAACGGGTTGAAGCCAATTTGTTAATTCATCCTGTGGTGGGTCTAACCAAACCAGGCGACATTGATCATTTCACCCGTGTCCGCTGTTATGAGAAAGTCATGGATCGATATCCAGAACGAACCACAGCTTTGTCTTTGTTGCCTTTGGCCATGCGTATGGGTGGTCCACGTGAGGCTGTGTGGCATGCCATCATCAGAAAAAATTACGGTTGTACCCATTTGATTGTTGGTCGTGATCATGCAGGTCCAGGTGATGATTCCAATGGACAACCTTTTTATGATCCTTATGCAGCCCAAGAACTGTTGTTGTCACAACAAGAGGAGTTGGGAATTGAAATGGTTGAATTTGAGATGATGGTCTATTCACAAGACAAAGCACAATACATTCCAGTGTCTCAAATAGCTGAAAAAGAAAACATATTGAACATCTCTGGAACGGAATTACGCCGGCGTTTACAACTGGGATTGGACATTCCTGATTGGTTTTCGTATACGGAAGTGGTGGAAGAATTAAGAAAAAGCTACCCACCGCGAAACAAGCAAGGATTTACCGTCTTCTTTACGGGTTTATCTGGTTCTGGTAAATCAACCATCGCCAATGCACTCCGGGTCAAATTGATGGAAATGATCAATCGCCCAGTTACGCTGTTGGATGGTGATGTGGTCAGACAGCATTTGTCCAGTGAACTGGGTTTCTCAAAAGAACATCGCAACATCAATGTTCAACGCATAGGTTATGTGGCCAGTGAAATCACAAAAAATGGTGGTGTGGCTATTTGTGCGCCGATTGCTCCTTATGAAAAAATGCGATCACAGGTCAGAGAAATGATTGAACCACTAGGCGGCTTTATTGAAATCCATGTATCTACACCCTTGGAAGAATGTGAAAAACGTGATCGCAAGGGCCTGTATGCATTGGCAAGAAAAGGTGTGATCAAGGAATTCACGGGTATCAGTGATCCGTATGAAGAACCGCAAGATCCAGAGATGAATATCAACACTTTGGACTTCACGCCGGATCAAGCCACACAACGGATTGTGTTAAAGCTTGAAGCCATGGGTTTAATTGCTTGAGTTCGAACAATATGACTGAATCAGCGACACAAAAACCGACCGCCTTTCTGATAGATTCGTCGATTTTTGTGTTTCGCAGTTATTACTCCATGTCGACTGATTTAGTCGACATCAATGGCGATACAAATCATGCTGTGTACGGTTTTGCACGGTTTTTGATTCGATTTATAAAGCAAACCCAGCCACAATACATAGCCACCGCATTTGATGAAGCTTTGACCACATCTTTTCGCAATGAAATTTATCCACCTTACAAGGCCAATCGTGACCCAGCACCTGCCGATTTAAAATTGCAGTTTAAGCATTGTAAAAAACTGGCCGCCTTGTTGGGGATTTCGGTCTTTGCTGATAACAGTTATGAAGCAGATGATCTTATCGGCACCTTACATCAAACTTATGCCGATCGTGGTCACAATATATGTGTGGTCAGTGGTGATAAAGACCTGGCTCAATTGATCAGACCAACAGACTGGTGGTGGGATTACGGTAAATCAAAACCTTTGGGGTTTTCAGCCTTGACCGAAAAGTTTGGTGTGCGCCCTGATCAGGTTTGTGACTTTTTGGCATTGGCTGGTGATCAAGTGGATAATATACCAGGAATCAGTGGTATTGGGACCAAAACTGCACAGATATTATTAAATCATTTCAATGACTTAGAGTCCATCATATCGCGATACAAGGAGATTGAGTTTTTGAGCTTTAGAGGCGCAAAATCATGTCAACTGAAAATTAAAAACCACCAAGACGATGCCAGGCTGTCAAAACAATTGTCAAAAATTGTACTTGATGCACCTTTGGAAAATGATGATATAATTAAATCAAAAGAGAGTCATGAGCCCTTGATTCAATTTATTGAAGAGATGAATTTTGGTCCAATGATGCGTAGAGAACTGTTAGAAGTAGCCAATGTATGAGTAGTGAACAAAAAAAAATCTTGGTGGTTGATGATGAACCCGATATTTTACAATTGTTAGAAATTTCACTTACCCGCATGGGGTTTAATGTATTTAAGGCAGAAAATATTGGTTCAGCTAAATACCAGCTGTCGAAAACATCTTTTCACTTGTGTCTGACTGATTTTAAGTTACCTGATGGTAATGGCAGTGAATTGGTTGAACATGTAAAACAAAACTACCCCAATACCCCCATTGCAGTGATCACTGCATTTGGTACCATCAATCATGCGGTAGAAACCCTCAAAAAAGGTGCCTATGATTTCATCACCAAGCCCATCAGTTTAGACACGTTAAGACAATTGGTTATAACTGGTCTGCAACGCCACGAACACTCTGATGAGACTCAAGAAGTCGCTAGCATCAATATTCACACTGATTATTTTGAACATATTGATCAATTAATTAGTAAATATGCCAACAGTCAAATCCCCACCATTATTTATGGAGATCGTGGTAGCTGGAAAGAAAAAATTGCCAGCTTGATTCATGAAAACAGCGCGTTTCGAGATCAAGATCTGACTTTTATTAATTGTGCAGATCCAGCATCTGGATTAACACCAGAAAACCCTGGGACTTTGGTTTACCAAAACTTGGAAGGTTTAAAACCTGAACAACAAACTGTCTTGATCAAATTCATCAAGTCATTACCCGAGTCGCAAAGAATCATAGTTACTACAAATTGGCGCGAAGAAGAATTTAAGCATTCATTGGGAATTAAAAAATCACTGGTTAGAGCCATTTGTGTTGGCGAAATTCAAACGCGATCATTGGTTGATATGAAGGATGAATTAAGTGAAATATGCCGGTCTCGCTTGGAGCAATTGGCTGAAACATGGAATAAGTTGCCATGTAAGATTCACCCATCTGCCATGAACAAGCTCAAGGCGCATGATTTTCCAGGTAACATGAAAGAATTAGATTTGGTGCTTTCAAAAGCGGCAGTTAATTGTCAGAACCAATTGATTCGAGAAGATGACATTCAGCTTGAAAACACAGGATTCCAACCACAACTCAACAAAGAGATGAATTTAGAAAAATACATCGAAGAAATTGAGATTCGTGAAATTACCAATGCCCTGGCAAAAACCAACAACAACAAAACCAAAGCGGCAGATTTACTGGGCATCAGTTTTCGGGCCCTGCGTTATAAAATCAAGAAACTGGATATTGATTGATTTTGTATCAAGGCTTCATTGATAAATGAAGCTTAAGCGTTAAACACTCAATCAAAGAAAACGCAGGCTGAGCGGAGCCGAAGCCTGGTTGTAAACAAGTTGAGCCTCTTTCCAAAGTTCTATCTGATGAAGCTGAATTTGGGCGTAATTTAATGATATTCAGAATGTTAATCAATTGGTTTTTTATCAACAGGCTTCGGCTTCGCTCAGCCAGCGGATGGTTTTGTTTGACTGAGGCTTCGGCTTCGCTCAGCCAGCGGATGGTTTTGTTTGACTGAGGCTTCGGCTTCGCTCAGCCAGCGGATGGTTTTGTTTGACTGAGGCTTCGGCTTCGCTCAGCCAGCGGATGGTTTTGTTTGACTGAGGCTTCGGCTTCGCTCAGCCAGCGGATGGTTTTGTTTGACTGAGGCTTCGGCTTCGCTCAGCCAGCGGATGGTTTTGTTTGACTG